>JAHJBD010000034.1 GCA_018813725.1 Nanobdellota archaeon
AAAAAGCATTATCCCTTGTCCTCTCTGGAAATATTGTATCATATATCTCTGGATACGCGCTGTCAAAATATTCAAAGCTAACATCCTTGCTCTTATCCACAAATATGATTTTCTCAGCACCGCAAGGTACAGAGCCTTTCCATTCTTCACGTGAGCCAGTGTCAGTTGCTGCAGCCTCAACACTCGACCTGATCTCAGCTTCAAACACAGCTAAACGAGAATCACAGCTTTTCTTCTGTATGTTAGCAATACCCCTCCAGCCAAAGAAAAGCAGCATTATAACAATAGCAGCAACCATCAAAACCCTAAACAATTCAGACTGTGCTTTCTTCATAACCCTAACAACCGCAACAATTATATATAAATATTTTCATTTACAGCTAACCATGGGAAAAGTAAGCCAACGGATAGAAGAATTCATACTAGCTTTACTGGTAATAATCCAGATCATGGACTTTTTAGAGATCCTCCCAGGCGACCTAGACTATGTAAAAAAAATAATATCATGGTCAGGCATAGGATATCTATTCTACAAGGCAAGTATTTCAGGTATCTTATTTGGTAACAAGAAAAAGATATTAGACCTATCTATAGTCCTGGCCTACTTTGCACTGATAGTAAAAGACCTTATCCATTTTGTAAATGTAGCAGAAGATACACTGTTCCTTGAAAACTTCTACCAGATAATACTCGACAACAATGTAGCCATCGCTACATGGGGCATCTATCTTGGGTTCTTAACCCTAGTAGTAATATCAATGTATACAGCATTCAATATTCCAATAAAAAAGCCTTCATTGATTGCCGCAACACGTGAAGAAGGCATACCTAAAACAATTCCTGGAAAGATATTAAGATCAATAATAATACTGATCATCCTTTTCAGCTTTTTTGCAATCGTATTCAACCTGATAACAGAATGGTTGGCAGTTGCCTTAGACGCACCTTTGGTTGTTATAGGTATCTTTGCCTACCTTTTCCTGATAATCGGAAGGCACAAGCATTTCAAGACAGAAACACTTGTTTACAAGCTTGGCGAGTTTGGCGAAAACTTCTATACCAAGTTCATCGAGTTGTTCCACTACAAAAAAACAATCTATTTAGGTATAATGGGCATGCTTGCTTTACACTTATTGACTGAAGTAGGAAATTTCATCATCCCATACCTGATCGGCCTTAAAGATGCATTTTACTTTGAGGGTTTGCAAGAAGCAGGGCACACACCTTTGATCTTCCACTATTTTAAGGACATCATTGCTGCTCAAGGACTCCACAAGATTACATTTAGCCTTGCCTATGCATTCAACTACATTGCCATATTATTCCTGCTGGTGGTACCTGCATACCTATGGTATAAGATGTTCAAGCAGTCTAAGTTCCATTTTGCAAAATGTGTTCAAAGCTTGGTGATAGCTTCAATCTTAACATTCTTAACACTACCTATGCTCAAGCTTGAAAAGATAACAAGCCAGGCTCTAGTAGGAGTTGACATCCAGACAAGAAGCCTTGAAACAACATTTTTCATCAACAATTACCTGCCTGACAAGCTTTTAGTGATAGCTATCACAGTTATTCTATCCCTTGTCATAGGAATCATCATGTACATCTTAGAACTTAATGACAAGAACAAAAAAAGGATTTTCGTAACATTGATAGGGATAGGCATGCTGTTTTTCGGATACTATCTGTTCTTGTTCCTTGCAAGCCACCTGACATATTATCTAGCAGCTTTCAAGACCCTGATAGCATTGCACAGCTACATATTACTAATATTCATCGCGATCCAAGCACTTATCACAGTGGTATTCTATATTTTCGGCTATATCTTCTTTATTTACGAGCTTTCGAAACATTACCGCGATGTTTTTTCAAGTGTTTGATAGCCAAACTCACTTGCTGCTTGGTATTATCTATCTTATGCTTAGAATTAACCTTAAGCCTTTTCCTGGCCTCTCTCCTGTTATGCTTCTCAAGCTTCTTTAGCTCTTTCCTCAGCCTTCTCTGATTTCTCCTGCTATGTCTCTTATGATGCTCTTCTGCCTTTTTGCTTTTTTTTGCAGCTTTCTCTTTTTCATGCAGCTCAGAGAGCTTCTTCCGCTGTATCTCGTTTGCCAGATCTTCAGCAATCTTCATCCTTTCCTTATCCTCTTTCTCCTGCTCTAGCTTTATTTTCTCACTTTCCTTTGCCTTTCTCCTGGCATGCTTATGCTTGGCAGCAATATCCTTCTTTAGCTTTTGTTGCTCTTGCTTTTCTCTTTTTGATTCTTCTTTCTGCTGCTTTTTCTTTTTCTTCTGATTTTCTCTTTCAGCTTTCTTCCTGTTCCTTTGCTTCTCTTTCTCTTTTTTCTTTTGCTGTCTCGCAATCCTTTTTTGCTCTTTCTTTTTGAGAGCTGCTTCTTTCTTCCTTTCCCTATGAGCATGCTTGATCTTTCTTACCTTTATCCGTTCTTTGACTTTAGCATCCTTCTTCTGCTTCCTTTCGTCAGCACGCTTCTGTCTTGCAGCTTTCCTGGATTCTCTTTGTATCTCTTTCTCATGGTGAGCCTTATGCCTTTTTGCGATACTTGCAATCTTCTCATGCTCCCTTTTGCTCTTCCTGCTTTCCTTATCATGCTTCTTTTCTCTAGATCTCTTCTGTTTGATATTTGATAATATCTTCTTAGACTTTGTATTCTCCTTATGGTTAAGCTTAATCTCTTGCAACCTCTGCTTGAATCTCTCAAATATATTTTTGCCAGGCTTTTTCTTATCATTACATTCCTCTCTGCATGCAAAATAAACTATAACAAATATCACACATGCAGTCAAGATAATTATAAGTATCAGGTCAATTGTAATGCAGATGATTGAACCAAGGAATATTACCACTGCTACAAACGCAGTCAAAAGACCAAGACCAAGCTGCCATCTCTTATGTTTCTTTATAGTAATCTTCTTATGCTGGAATTTCCATGCAGTAAAAAGCATAGATAATACTAGCAATACAAAGAAAGGTATAAGGCCCATGATAGGCACGCATTGAGGAGCAGGCATATCGTCCATGCTCAAGCCAACACCTTTCAATATCTTTATGCAGTTCTCCGGTATCTGGCCGATAATATCATAAGAAAGATCAAAAGTTTCACCTTTCTTAACATCCTCAAACATCCACATCACAACTGGATCGTCCATGATAATCTTAAAGTTCTCATTCTTGAAGACAACCAGCTGGATATATAGCGCCATGCACTTTGGTATTGATTCATACCAATAGAACCTAGCCATATCCTCGTCAGCTGTTATAACTAGCCTAATCTCTGTCTTGTTTGTAAGATTATTGAATACAAACTCCCTCTTGATATTGATCTTATCAAGTGTCCTGTTGATGTTGTTGATTATATCATCAAAATCATCAATAGGTGGATCAGGATCTAATACGACAATATCAGGATCTTCAGGTGGAAATACTGGCGGATCTACCAATGGAGGCTCAAAAGGCGGTTCTAGAGGTGGTACTACTGGAGGTTCAACAGGTGGTTCTACAATTGGCGGCACAACAGGTGGATCACTTCCGCCACCACCACCGCCTCCTCCTCCTCCACCGCTGTTATCAGATACTGTAACTACTACAACATTAGATGCAGTCAATGCTTCACCATCAAATGCATTGAATATTACATTTTCAGTCCCAGTATATGTTGGAGGAGGATAGAAACATACATCACAATGCACAGTGACATTTATGTTTACAGCACCTGTGCTGTTGAAAGATAGATTATCATCATCAATATCATAGAAATGATTGCTAAGATTAAAGGCATTTGTAAGATTCTGGCCCTTTGTTATGGAAACGCTTGGCAGTGTCTGGTTCTGCACAGGAGGGGAATTAAGTATCTCGATAGTAGAGTTCATTTGCTTGCTGTAATTGATTCCATCATATCCTACAACCATGCAAGTCCAATTATCATGCTTTGTGGTATTTGACGAATTAAGTGTTACAACAAGATTATTTGTACCTTGAACAAATGGACCAGACTGACCCTTAAACTTAACTGTAGATCCATTAAGCCATGTATAATTAGCATAGACATTTGTACTGTCGCTATCAGTGATGTTTGCATAGCACTTAATATCAACATTGGTATAGTTTGTTGAAGAGACAAAATATACATTAGTTACATTAGGCAGAGCATTCTCAGTTAACACAAGAAGATGGCTCTCCTTTGAAACAGTATAGTTCTCTGTCTCATTATGTATCAAGGTGATGTTATAGTGACCCTTGGACCAACCCCTTACATCATATACTCTTGATACATTTGTCTTGAAGAATGAATAATTCTGATATATGCTGACATTGGCTTCGCCACTGATCCTTAACCCAGTTACATTAACATGCCCTTTATACTGTGAATAATTGCCATCAGTGCCATTAAGCGTAAGGTTAACTGCAGAAGCAGCCTTTGCAACAATATACAGCCAATCATGAGTGCTGTTAAGTAATCCAGTTGTATCATTGGCATAAGATTTCCAATGATAATGCCCAGCAGCAAGGTCGCACACAGTGTATGAAAATTCATTGCTAAAGTTAGTTCCTGTATCATTTAAGTTAACACCAGTAAAGTTAGTCTCAAAAGTGACATTATCTATCAGGTTTGAGTCAATCCATGTAACATTGAACTGGTAGCACCTATCCTTTGAGTATGATGAATTGGTTGTTACATTAGTCTTGTTAAGTGACCAGCCTGGAATTAGGTTTTCTGTAATTGTCAAAAGGTGCATCTCCCAAGCGCCAGTATAGTTCTGGGTTGCATTATACATCACTGTGATATTATACACTCCCGGATCCCAATAACTGATGTTTTCCGTAACATTGCCGCCAATATCAAACTCAGTGAAATTGCTATGCAATGTGATATTGCCTTCACCAGCAAGAAGATAGCCAGTAACATTGATAAAACCTTTATCCTGAGCATAATCACCATCAGTATCATTTAGCAAAAGATTTACTGCACCGATTCCTTTAGATATCACAAATGTCTGCCACACACCAACATAAGATTTATTCTCAGTATCAGTCGCATTGCACGAATAGTTATAGTGGCCAGCAGCATACCTGACCAGTGTTCCGTTCTCTGCCTGCTTGTCTGTGCCGTTTACAAACAGCTTTTCATTGCCTAAAGCTTCAGTATAACAGCTGCAGTTTCCATGATACATTGAAGGGTAAGTGACAGGCAAGGGAAGCTGCAATGAACAGGCAGTTATAGCTTTTGATATGATATAAGTCCAGACAGGTGTCTTGTTATACTGTCCGTTTGTCTTGTTAGCGTTCCAGGAATACTGATAAATTCCAGCAGGAAGATCACATATCTCAAAGTAATACTCATTGCCATTGTTTAGTATAGAGCTTTCATTAAACAAAACTCCGCTCATATTAGTCTCAAACGTCACATTATCAATTATCCCTGCCCAAGTTATATTAAACTGATAGCAAGAACCATAATTATAAGGAGAGCCAGAACTAACATTAGTCTTGTTTAACGACCATGTTGGTACAGAATCATCAGTTATCTTCAACACGTGCATCTCCCAAGCACCAGTATAATTCTGCGTATCATTATACATGACAGTGATGTTATAAGATCCTGCAACCCATTGGCTGATGTTCTCAGTCCTACTGCCGCCGATATCAAACTCAGTGAAATTACTATGCAAAGTTATGTTCCCCTCGCCAGATATTAAGAACCCAGTAACATTAACCCATCCTTCACTCTGTGAGAAATCACCATCAGTATCATTGAGCAACAGGTTTACTGCACCTAGCCCTTTATTGATAATAAATGTCTGCCATATTCCTACATAGCTCTTGTTCTCTGTTTCAGAAGCATTGCATGAATAGTTATAGTGGCCAGCAGCATACCTGACCAGTGTTCCGTTCTCTGCCTGCTTGTCTGTGCCGTTTACAAACAGCTTTTCATTGCCTAAAGCTTCAGTATAACAACTGCAGTTACCATGATGCATGGAAGGATAGGTTATAGGCCCAGGAAGCTGTAATGCACAATTCACACTCTGTTTTGCAACGATATAAGTCCAAACATGCGTCTTATTAAAATGCCCGTCTGTCTTGTTAGCATTCCATGAATATGTATAATGTCCAGCTGCAAGACCGCATATCTCATAATAATACTCATCGCCATCATTAAGTATTGAGCTCTCATTGACTAGAATACCGCTCATATTGGTCTCAAACGTAACATTATCAATATCAGCTACCCATGTTATGTTAAACTGGTAGCACTTGGAATAGTCATAAGATGAACTAGAGCTTACATTAGTCTTATTAAGCGACCACAAAGGAGCATTGATATCCTTGATGATCACTGTCCTTTCACTCCTGTTGGATAGCCCCCAACTATCATTCACAAAAAAAGTAATATTATAGTGTCCAGAATCAGTGTCTGTTGTGGTCCAGTTCAAGACATTAGCATTGGCACTCAATGTCCCATTGATATAAATATAATTATATACAGTATCACCTTCATAATCTACTGCAGTAAAACTCAAATTCAATTTGTCTCTTTCATAGATTATAGGATTAAAGGTCAAATTAGTGATATTAGGCGCATGGTTCTTGTTAACGATAAAATAAGTAGTGCCGTTAGCCTTGTTCCTGTCCTCATCTTCGCCGAAAATGGTAACATTATACCTCCCAACATGGCTAGTGTTAAACCACTCGTAATTGTACCTGCTGTTGAAATCCGGGCCTATCAGAGATACATATGAGCTGTTTCCCTGCCAAACCACGATGGCTGTAACATTAGTGACGCCAACATTATCCGATACTATGGCTGATATGTTAACCTTATGGAACTGGAATATTTCTTGAGCAGCTGATGGAGTTATATTGATTACTGTCGGAGAGGTATCATCATTTACCTGTGTCCCAAAGAAAATGGCATTCAGCATCATCCTGTTCCTTGATATGCTTACCCTCGATGTCCGGTAACAGTAATAACAGTCGCTTGAGCATGAACAGCTCCTGTCAACCTCACCTATATGGCCGCCGAAATAGCTTACAAATCCAGTGCCATTGACCTTTGATATAAACTTGACTATGTTAGGGTCACTATCATAGTTATTATCAACAGCAAGCACATCAACACCATTTGTATTGGATATATCAATGGTAGGAACCTCTCCCCCCACATTATAGATTGTGCTTGAATGCACCTGTGTGATCTGGTGAGAAGAATCAAGTATCCTTATGTTGCCTGACTGGGTAGGGCCTGTTTCAACGCCACCAATAAGCCCAGTATGGCTGTCAACGTCAACAAGCGATGTGCACTCAAGGTGCATGTCTCCGCTGTCATTTACAAACTTACTTAATGCAGTAAATACCCCAGAAGGATTGTTTGCATACTCTGTAAAATTATAATGGCCAACGATAAAGATATCATAAGCACTGCTGTTAAGGTACCCTGCAAGTATGTTTGCCTCAGATACATATTTGTAAGGTATGTAGCCTGTATCAAGCGTCTGGTCAACTATCTCCTCACCGCGGTTGAACACACCCACTTTTGGAGCCTTAAGTAGCAGGCTTATCTGCCTTTCATCTATCCTTTGCGCTGCGCTCATATTATGCAGCCTTATGCCTGAAAACCTGCTGTCAGACCTTAATGCTCTGACAATAGGCCAGTAAGGGTTCTTTTCTGTCTCATTTGAAGGTATGACAAAAAATCCATGGCAATATCCTTCGTCATATTTCTGGCCAGTATCAATATCAGTTGCATTTATCCTTACGCATGGAGGAGTAAAGATCCAGCTCACATTGATAGACATGTTAAGCAGGCGCCAGACAAAGCCATAAGCACGAAGGAAATCATAATCATTGATGTTTGAACTCTGCTTTGAATCCATAGGGATAAGTATGCTGCTTGCACCATACTCTTTCTGCAGCCCGATCACCTTGAACTCCCTCATTACAGTAACAGAAAATCCTGGATCAGTGGCAGACAAGGTCATGTTTGCATCTGGATGAGAGATAGGTATTGACCAGCTGTAATTTATTGTGCCATCAGCATTTGAAACTTTAATGACAGGAAAGCCAGTAACAGAGATTCCATCCTGATCCTTTATGTCCAACGTTATCCCAATTGACGGATTAAAACCAACACCAGTGATATTTACAAGATATCCAGGCCTATACTTATCATAATCAGTTGTTATATACGGCGGAACATAGAAGTATTTCAATCTGTCCCGAGTATCTATCTGGTTCTTATAAGTATCATTGGCAAATATCTTGACTATATATTCGCCTCTTTGGACAGTGTTTAATAGTGTAACCTGATACCTGTTACCAGACATATTCTTCATGCTATAATTCTGTCTTGAAAAATCAGGGAATGTAACCTCTGCGGTCACATTGGCAAGCTGGCCATTATCAGTAGCATAAGCTGTAACCAATACATGATCGCCAACATTGGAAAGGATACTAACATTAAGTGTGATATTGATGATGCTTGGAGGGACATCATCAATTATAGAAAAGTTGTAAGGCCCTGTCTCGTTCCTGTTGTTGGCGCTGTCATTTGCAATGATGGTATAGTTAAATACCCCATATGAGGTCTCGTTATGGTTTATCCAGTACATATCACTATCCACAAATACATTGCCAAGATTTGTTGAGTATATTGTTCCTGATACATTGAACATCACTGTATCTATCCCAACATTATCTGTAATGTTGGCCATTATGGTGACATTCTTGCCAGCATCCTGCGGGTCAGGGCTGTCAAACTCTGTCGAATGGTCGTCAGCAAATATAATGCTTGGAGAAAGAGTGTCGTTTATTGAGAATGTCCTTGTCTCTGAAGCGTTAAAATCATACCAATCTGAACAGTTTATCTGCCATGTATGCAAACCGATGGTCAGGTTCTCAATATGGAATATCGTATCTGTAGCGTTCCTTGTAGTCTCGTTTGACCTGTTGTATAAGCCGTCTAAATATATTGAGCAGTTTATTGTCTTGTTCTCGTTATCAAATATTGTAAAGTTAAAGTTTACGCTCAACGTGTTGTTTATGCTGGTCCTGTTACCAGGCCAGTTAAGGTATATCAAAGGCTTTGTATTGCTCTTATTTACTGTTATCGTGACCTCGGTTGTGTTTGACTGTTCAATCTGCTTGTTGGTTGAGTTAAAGAACGCGAAGAAGTCTGCACTGACAGCTCCAGGCCCTGCTCCTGTTGCATTAACCCACCATGTGACATTGCAGGCATCCCCTGCATCCATGTTCTCTAGGCAGGTATTTTCAGTCCAGTTCATTGGGTTTGAAGTGTTTGTATAGAATGGCTCACCAGCATCCATCGGAACCAGTACACCAATTGCATAGCCAGTGATGAAGTTGCCGTTCCAAAAAGACTTTATCCAAGCCCACACCTTCTCAAAGAAACCTTGCTCTGGTTTGTCAATTATGGGATCAAGGACAGCTGTAACATTTGCGCAGAAATAATCATTGCACCTTACCTCTGCTGTGAAATTGAACATGTCATGCTTATTAACATTGATATTTGTAGCAGGATATATTATCTTGCTTGTTAACGTGCCATGACTCTGTACTATCAATAAGAAATCACTGTTTGCCTCATCTGTCAGGCTCTCATTATCACTGCAGTTTACATTCCAGATATAGTGGCCATCTGGTATGTACATGGTAAGGTTGTGCCTGTACGTATCGTTCTGTAATGCAGTGACTGTAAGGTTTCTTACTTTTAATGGAGTTGTTTCATTTAAGAGGATTGTACAGTTAGAAACATTCCGATCATCCTTTACTGTAAAGTTGAACGCGACAAAGTTTGAATACCATAAACCACCATTAGGCGGCCCATCAAGTGATACAACAATTGGTGGTTGATTTGTGTATCCTCCGCCTGCTGGTGTCTTTAATACCATGACAAACTCAGAGTTGGTAGTAAACAAGAATGTAGTCTCGTTCTTGTCTGTAAAATCAGTTACATTTATCGTATAGTTATGATGAGTTCTCTTTGAGCCGCTAGTCACATTATCAGTAGTTGCGATAAACCTGACATAACCGTTTGCATTTGTGTTGTCTGTATACCTTGGAAATATTGTTCCATTTAATGCCTCAACCTTAATCCCTGCCTGTGGAGTACCTACATCATCTGTCACCAGGACACGCATGTATGACTGGTTCAGGATGTATGATGTTGCCTGGTCAACCATAAAAGCATTAGGATAATCACTGACAGAGACGTTGATTGCGTAGGCGATATCGTTTATTTCAAGAAGTTTAATCGCTACAGCCGTACCACCGAGGCTGTTTCTGATAAAGCTTGTATTGATAATTTTAGCATTATCTCCCCTTATTCTAATACCGATGCCATCAGTATCACCACTATCATCATTAATCCTGCAATTCTTAACAATAAGATTATCAGAAGCTGAAACAGTATCAATTGGGAAAAATTGGGTCCATGAACCGCCACCCCCGCCATCATCATGAATTTGATAATTTTGACAGTCTATTGTCACATCGTCTCCATTTACATTAATACAAATGCCACCTAGATCATTAGTATCAATATCCTGCGTTAAAGTAACAATCACACTATTACCAGTTGCAGCAGCAGTACAGGTTGCACAGCTATCACAATCAATAGCATATACTGATGGGATTAACAGCAATAATAGCAGCAGAAGAATCTTCTTCATCTCCCGCCACCCCTATTGAACTTATCAATATATCCCTTCTCAGAAAGATATGCGATAAAGATATTCTTTACCTTCTCTGCCTCTTTCTTACCAAAACCCTTCACAGAATCTAGTAGATTTACCTGTTCTTCATCAAGCGATATTGCTACTCGTTTGGCCATTTAAAGTTACATATATGTAACTAATATATAAATATTTCGTTACATATTTGTAACATAACATAATATGCGAATTTAATATTCACAATTTGAGAAGTTACGCACAAAAGTTTCATGGCAAAAATGCAAAGGTTTATATACTTAGGTTCATAATTATTAACAAAACATTAATAATTAAGAACAATGAAACAAAGCCTAAGTGAAAAGGAACTGAAATTCATATCAAAACTGGAACTGAAGCAGAAGTATTTTTTCATAAGAGATGATATCAGAGATACATTTACCAGCGATAATGAGATGAATGTTTATCTTTACAGGCTAAAAAAGAAAGGAAGGATTATCAAGCTTAACCAGACCAAATATTTTCTTTTACCCATAAAAGCAGTAGGCAGCAAGTGGTCAGAACATCCATTCATAATCATTGATGAGATGATGAACGGAAAAGACTACTGTATTGTTGGAAAAGCAGCAGCCCATTATTGGAAACTTATTGACCAGATACCTTTTGAGTATGAAGTATTTACCCCTAAGAAACACGGAACTACAACAATATTCAATGCCAGGCTTAGGTTCAGAAAGAAAAGGACAAAGAACTTCCCAAAAACAACAAAAAGAATGATAGAAAATCATGAGTTTGTCATTGCAACAAAAAAGGAGAGCAAACAATGGATATAACATTTGAGGAACTAAAAATCTTGGCAGGAGAGAAAGGATTTATCCTGCCGATGTTAGAAAAGGATTATGTGATCACTAAGCTGCTTTACCTATTAAAAGATATACAAGGATGCTATTTTAAGGGCGGTACAGCATTGAATAAGATCTTTCTAGATTATGCTAGGCTCTCAGAAGATATTGATCTAAGTCTTACAAGAGATATAAATGAGGTCGAAAAAGACATCAGAGAAGTATTAAAGGAATTTAAGATAACTCATGACAAGCGGGTTAGCCAATTTGTAAGATTGATTGTCCATTATAAGATGTTCCATGATGATGGCACTGTTTTCATTGATCTTAATGAGCGGGCAAAGCTTGAAACAAAGCCTGAAAGCAGGAATATCCCTCATTTTTATAAAGAGCATATCCCAGATTTCTCTTTCTCTACTCTAAGCAAAGAAGAGATGATTGCAGAAAAGATGGCAGCTGCAATCGGAAGGAACAAGCCAAGAGACCATTTTGACCTGCTGAACATTATTAAAAAGGGATATCATATCAACATAGATCTTGTCAAGAGAAAATGCAGTTCATCAGGTGATGAGTTCAGTATTATCAGCATGTTCAACAATGCAAAGAAACTGAAGAACCGATGGGACGAAGATATGGCCGACCTGATATCTCAAAACGTATCATTTCAAGATGTCATGAAAGAACTTGCAAAGCACTTCAAGCTCAAGGAAGAAAAAGAGAAGCTCAAAGATAAACAAGCTCATTAACATTTTGAAGAGAATTCTTGGTGATTTAGAAGCCTACAAGATTATAAACATTATAAAATAACTAAAACTTTCCAATCATCTATCTGCTCGCCAATCCCAAAACCTAAATGTTGTAGCATTACAGTTCGCCACCATAGTTGGAAAGTTTTAGGGACAACAAGATCAAGAGATTGTGTGTTTAAGAAATGCATAGCATTTCTTTGCATTGAAAATCTTGCACAAAAATCCAGGGTATTGAACTAAAGGGAAAATCCAGCATGGCGACATTTTCAAAATATATACATTTAGGTATAATCCTGTTCCCTATACTTATCCAATAGTTTTAAGATTTCTGCATCTTTAATATCTTTTAGCTTAATTTGAGTATGAAATCCTTGTTCTCTTTGGTAGTTAGGGGTATCCTTCTCAAAAAAGATAGAGATTTGATTATCTAAAATGAAGAATCTTTGTATTTCAGCTGATTTGTGATTCTCTTTTTCTTTTAGCCATGTCTCAAGCAACTTTTTAAGTTTAAACAGGTCTTCATCGTATGTGGGAGATTTGGAAGAAAGTGTTTTGGCAAAATCTTGAAGATTGATAATACTATTAAGTTTTTTCTTTGTTTTTCTTGAGTAATATTCATAATCAGTTTTGCTTACTTGCTTTTCATCTAGCATTCTTTTTATGATCAGCTTCTCTTTTCTTGTAAATAATTGAGAAAGCCACATCTGTAATTCCCTCTCAGCATATATCTTTTGCTTTTCTCTCATCAAATTTGATTTTTCAGAAACATTTTTTTGGATCAAGAACTCATTTTTAAAATCTTGCATATTAAGCGTTATCTCTTCATCCAGATGCGGGATCTGCTTAGTTATACCCTCTTCCTTGAATATATTTCTAGTAATTGCAATTATCTGGCC
>JAHJBD010000035.1 GCA_018813725.1 Nanobdellota archaeon
ACAGCCAGTTTTGGTCTTTGAAGGATTTTATATAAGCCATGTAGAATCACCTCATCTTTACTAATTTTATAGACGAGAAAGTAGATAAATGTTTCTATCTCTCGACGAGAGAAAAAAATAGAGAATCAGTAATTGTCGGACAGCCTCTTTAGGTTGGGGATCGGCGAGCATATAGATCACTGGAAAGTTTTAGTTATATCAATATAAAATAGAACAAGAAAAAAATAATAAAATTAACCAAACATCATTCCGCCGTCTACCCTGATCACTTGGGAAGAGATATACTTTCCTTTAGAAGATGCAAGGAAAACAGCAAGGTTAGCCACATCTTCAGGCTGGCCCATCTCTTTTGAAGGGATCAAGCTAAGTATCTGGTCAAGCATCATCATAGGTATCTTATCAGTCATCTTGCTTTTGATAAAGCCTGGCGCGATAGCATTCACAGTTATCTTCTGCTTTCCAAGCTCTTTTGCTAGTGATTTGGTAAACCCTATTATGCCTGCTTTTGTTGAAGCATAATTGCACTGGCCAAAATTACCGCCAACTCCAGCGATTGAGCTTAAGGATATTATTGACCCGCCTTCAGGTATCATCTCCAAAACATTATGTGTCACATTATATACTGAGTTAAGGTTTATGCTGATCACAGAGTTCCATTCCTCTGGTGTCATCTTCTTTAGTGTCCTGTCCTTTGTGATGCCTGCATTGTTAACCAAGATATTGATATTTGGGAAAGTTTTCTTGATCTCTTCTACCATCGCTTTTACCGCTTCAAAATTAGATACATCAGCATAATAAGAAGCAGCCTCCACACCAAGCGCCTTTAGCTCAGCTACAGTTGCTTCAGCACCTTCTTTTGCTGGTTCTATATCATTGATTATTATGTTAGCACCCTCTTTAGCCATGGCCACAGCGATAGATTTTCCTATCCCTTGCGACCCACCTGTTATCAATGCAGTCTTTCCTTTTAATTCATCCATATTAAACCCCTCCGATTTTCTTAAGTATGTGTGCAACAGTTGTGCCGCCAGCCCCTCCTATGTTATGGGCTAGCGCATTTCTAACCTTGCTAAGTTGCCTATCTCCTGCTTCGCCTCGCATCTGTTTTAATATCTCATATATCATCCCAACACCAGTTGCGCTGATAGGGTGGCCTTTTGCCTTTAACCCGCCAGATACATTAACAGGCATCTTGCCGTCGATCTTAAAATACCCGTCTCTGATCAGCTTGTAAGCCTCGCCTTTCTTGCAAAACCCAACATCTTCATACGCCAAAAGCTCTACTATAGTAAATGCATCATGGATCTCAGCAAAATCAATATCACCGCGTTCAAGACCTGCCTGTTCAAATGCTTCATTTGCTGTTATGACATTCCCTTCCCATGTGGTTAGGCAGTCCCTTTCAAAAGGTGGGAGGTAATCAGCGCATAAAGATGATCCAATTATCTTAACATCAGTCTTATCTTTTGTCAACACAGTAGCAGCAGCACCATCTACACTTATGCTGCAGTCAAAAAGCCTCAAAGGCGAGGTTACTATAGGAGACTTTCTTATATCATCAAGCGTGACTTTCTTTCCATAAAAGAATGCGTTTGGGTTAAGATAACCATTCTCATGGTTCTTAAGTGCAATCAGTGCAAGGTCATCCATAGTGGTCTCTGGGAATTCTTTCATGTAAGCTTGTGCAACAAGCGCATTCTCACTTGGAAATATCAATCCCTCTGGCTGCTCCCATTTTGATTCAGCAGCCATTGCAAACTCTGATGTTATCATCTCAGTGTTTCTTGTATGTCCATGCAGTTTCTCTGCACCTACAACAAGAACATTATCATAATCCAATTGGTTAGCAGTCCATACCAAAGCCCCTCCAGTTGCGCATGCAGCAGGAATACGGATTATAGGGACATTGGTCTTTAATATCCCTGATAACATTGCAGCAAAATGCCTTTGGTTTTCGCCAGTATAAAACCACTCTATTGATCCGCAAACGATAGCATCGATCTTTTTTAGAGAAGTATCAGCATCCTTTAATGCTCCACTGATAGCTTCATACGCTAACATATGCGTTGGTTTGTCATGGATACCATATCTAGTGCATCCTGCGCCTTTCACATACATTGTTCAGCACCTTTAATCAGAGCCTTTTGATTTATCTCAACCAGCTCTGGTTTTTTCCCTAAAACCCTTTTTAATGTCTTTATTGCAACCTGAATATCGATAATCCCTCTTTTCTTGATATAAGCGCCGATCATGACCATGTTGGTCGCCTTTTTGTTTCCAAGCTCAGATGCTATCTCAGTTGCAGGAATTAAAACAACTTCAAGATCAGTCCTGCTGACTTTTTTCTTGCATTCAGAAGTATTGATGATGATAATCCCCCCAGGAACCAAAGATTCCTCGAATTTCTTAAGCGATGGTTCATTTAATATCAAAGCAGTTGTCGGATTGACTACAACTGGGCTTCCTATCGGCTTATCTGATATTATCACAGTTGCATTTGCTGTGCCCCCTCTCATCTCTGCTCCATAAGATACCATCCCGCAAGTTTCAAGGCCCTGGTCCATCGCTGCATTTGCTATAAGGCTTCCAGCTAATACAACTCCTTGCCCGCCATGACCTGCAATCTTAATATCATCTTTCATTTCTGACATCCTTGAATATTCCCAGTGGAAAATATTCTTTCATCTTATCGATAAATCCTATAGAACTTTTAACATCCATCTTCCAGTTTGTCGGGCACATTGACAATACTTCAACAAAAGAATACCCTTTACCGTCAAGCTGGCACTGGAAAGCTTTTCTTATGGCTTCTTTTGTGTTTTTTAATCCCTCAGCACTGTCAACAGCACACCTTTCGATATAAGCAGGGCCGTCAAGTACAGAAAGCAGCTCACACACTTTTAAAGGGCCCCCCTCAAAATTATTGCCTCTCCCTTTTGGAGTAGTGGTTGTGACCTGTGATGGCAATGTTGTAGGTGCCATCTGTCCGCCAGTCATCCCATATATTGCATTATTTACAAAGATTACAGTAATGTTCTCTCCACGGTTTGCAGTGTGTAATGTTTCAGTTGTTCCGATAGCAGCAAGATCCCCATCACCTTGATATGCCAGTACAAATTTATCAGGGTGGACTCTTTTTATCGCGCTCATCACAGAAGGCACCCTTCCATGCGCGCATTCGATTATGTCCATGTTGAAATAATTATAGAAAAGTACAGCGCAGCCAACAGGCGCAGACGCGATAGCTTTCTCGCGAAGCCCCATCTCATCCATCAGTTGGGCGATTATCCTATGGACTATTGTGTGTCCGCACCCTGTGCAGTAATGCATGCTATTTCCTTTTAATGTCTTAACTTCTTCCATATATCTCTTTCACCTTAGTTACTATCTGTTCAGTATCAGGATACCAACCGCCGCCACAGCCCATGAAATGGATTTTCCCTTTGCACTCTAGGCTTAATTTTACATCTTCTATCATCTGTCCACAGCTCATCTCAACAACCAGAAAATCTTTTCCTTTGTATTTGGCAAAGATCTTTTCAGGGAAAGGCCATAATGAGACTGGCTGTATTATCCCTACTTTATAACCTAGTTTTCTTGCTGCATCAACAGCTTCCTTGCACACCCTTGCTGTTATCCCATATGCAGCGATGAATAGCTCAGCATCTTCAGTCTTATACTCTTTGCATAAGCATAGCTCATCTTTAATCCTTTGATATTTCTCCTGCAGATGGATATTATGTTTGGTCAATCTATCATCTGATTCAAGGAACAACGTCTTGACAACATGCGGTTCTCTTCCTTTACACCCATCAAGTATCCATCCTGATTTAGAAGGCAGTTCTAATATCGGCTTGTAGTCTTTTAGCTCAACAGGCTCGACCATCTGTCCTGTAATCCCATCGGCTAGGATAAGTACAGGGTTCCTATAATGGTCAGCATAGTCAAAAGCATCCATGGTTAAGTCATACATCTCCTGCACAGTAGAAGGTGCAAGGACTATCAGCTTGTAATCTCCATGCCCCCCTCCTTTCACAGACTGGAAATAATCTGCTTGCGAAGCGCGTATGTTTCCAAGGCCTGGACCCCCCCTCATAACATTAGCTATAACACATGGCAATTCGCCACCAGCAATGTATGAGATGCCCTCTTGTTTTAGTGCGATCCCAGGGGAACTTGAAGATGTCATGCATCTTACTCCAGCAGCGCTTGCCCCAAAGATCATATTGATTGCAGACAATTCAGCTTCAGCCTGGATAAATATTCCACCAGCTTTTGGCATAAGGGCAGACATCTGCTCAGGAACCTCATTCTGTGGAGTTATAGGATAACCTGCATAGAACGTGCATCCCGCTTTGATAGCTGCATGTACCATAGCTTCATTTCCTTTCATCAATATTTTTTCTGTCATTATCGCATCTTTATCAGTTTTGAACCATAAGCAGGTTTAAGCTCACGTTTACATGCATCAAGCTGATCACCTGTTACAGTTATCTCGCGCATATCAGCAGACCCTATTCCCATCCTTTCTGCAGTATCTGTCAAAGGGACTTTTCTTAGCATCCCCATCTCCTCAAAAACCTTGTCCACAGCAACTGGGTCACGGCTTGCCATGATCATGTTAAGGAATGCTGGTTCCCCATAATTTAAAGGTCCGTTCCCTTGGAGTCCAATACTGCAGTCAGCTAAAGTAAAATACTTTGGTAACACCTTATGCAGATGGCATATCGCTTCCAAAGCTTTTGCTGGGTCATTTTGCAGCTCTTTGTAGGTCTCAGCAGACACAACCCTTGTCATGTTCTCCAGAGCACCAGAGATACCTAGCAGCATATGCGTCTTCATAACAGGCACATTGATAATAAGGTCATTCTCATACAATATCTTTGATACCTTGAACTTGAACCCGCCTGATTCTTTATCCACAAATTCAGTTTTAGCGATATCAACCAGTTTGACTCCATTATCAGATGCCAGTTTTGCAATGCCTGTCCTGCTTACCGCCTTATCAAACTCAGCAAACTGAGACTGTTCTGCGATAGTTATATTGTTCCGGCTAACCTTTTGTGCCACAAGATTATCTATCAATGCCTTTATCACTTTTGGGTTGGTTGTTAAGGCATAATAAGAATATGCTGCAGTCATTATGTTTGGCTTTATCAGCACTTTTGTATTCTCATCTAGCTTTAATCCGCCAACAAGCTCAATAGCCTTCTTGACAGCAAACTCATGATCATATTTGATCTTTATGATAGATACAGCATTTTCATCATCACTGGCTTCCCACTTGAACTCATCACCAATCTTATACTCATTCATAACCTTCTTTGGCATCTTGTTGCCGTGCTCGTCCTCAAGGATCAGCGTGTAGTAAGGTATTATAGGGTGTTCTGGTGATGGTATAGATATCTTTGTGACACCCATTACCTTTGTCTTGGTGCCTACCTCAATCTCAATAGGCTCTCCGCAATAGATACACCTGTCAACAGGATAAATCCATTTCTTATCACATTTCTTGCATTTCCATCTTTCTATCAAATTAACCACCTACCTTCTTAAAGACATGAACTGTTATCGAAGCTCCAACACCGCCTTTGTTCTCAGTCAGCCCGTACTTTGCATCGCTAACCTGCCTTTCCTTTGCTTGCCCCCTTAACTGCTTCACAACCTCATATATCTGGGCAACGCCTGTCGGGCTTATAGGGTGGCCCCTTGCTTTTAATCCGCCACTAGTATTTACTGGAAGCTTTCCGTCAATCTTCACAATACCTTCCCTTATCATATCTGACCCTTCACCTTTTTTGCAAAAGCCGAGGTCTTCATAAGCCATAAGTTCAAGTATAGTGAATGCATCATGCACCTCAGCAATATTAACCTCTTCAGGTCCAATGCCTGCCTGCTTGTACGCTTCTTCAGCAGCAATCTTTGTAGCTTTCAATTCTGTTAAGCTCTCCCTGTCAAAAGTGAAAAGATAATCTGTTGCCATTCCTGACCCTGCAACCTCAATGTCTGTCTTATCTTTGCTTATTATCGCAGCAGCTGCACCGTTTACGCTAATGCTGCAGTCAAAAAGCCTAAACGGTGATGCCACAACAGGAGAACTCTTTATAGCATCCAAAGTTACGCGCTTCTGGTAAAAGTTAGCTTTTGGGTTAAGGAAAGCATTCTCATGGTTCTTGAAAGCAATCTCTGCAAGATCATCAGTTGTTGTGCCAAATTTCAGCATATGCTGCTGCGCCAATAATGCATTTTCAGCTGGAAATACTAATCCTTCCTGCTGGCTGTAGACACGTTCAGCAGCCGCCAATATCTCTTTTGTGATGGTCTCAGTCTTGTTGCACGAGATCTTGTCTGTACCAAGCACTAATATATTATTGAATTTCAGCCTTAATGCTGTCCAGAAAGCTGCACCACCTCCGCCACAGACAGCAGGTATACGGATTATCGGCATCTTTCTTTTAAAAAGTGAACTGACAACACAAGGATAGTGCCTCTGCCGCTCATCACTTACTAGTGTGTCCACTGTTGAGGCCACTACTGCATCCACATCATTTAAAGACATGTCTGCATCATTCAATGCTTCAGTAGTCGCCTCATAGGCCATATCCTGCGTACTTCTATCCTCAAGGCTAAACTGGGTCATACCGACCCCTTTTACATACATTTCAATCACTTATAAACAGGACTATGCTTTGACCTAAACTCCTTTCGGTCAACAACAGCAAGCATTAAGCCAGCTTCAGCAATCACATTCCCTTCTTTCTTGGCTTTTGCTTGCACTAAAGCGCCCCTGTCATCTTGGCCCAATAGAACACATTCATACTCCAGCTGATCCCCGCCAAAAGCAGGTGCATTAAACTTTGCTTCTTTTATCCTAAATGCTAATACATCTTTCTTATGGTGATCATCTAGATTATACCTTATAAGCAAGGTAGCTGCTTGGCCCATGCCTTCTACCATCAATGCACCAGGCATGATTGGAAAACCTGCAAAATGGCCTTTAAGAAACTCATCATTTGAGCTGACATTTTTGATTGCAGTGATTTTTGTCTTATCTAGGCTTATGACCTTATCTATCATAAGAAAAGGGTAGTCATATGGTATAATCTGCTTTACAGCATTCATATCCAGCTCTCCTTTTTCATTCTTCAATTCATCAATACTTTTCATTTTTGTGCCTCCAAATCATCTTAAAAATCAAACCTACCCTCCCCTTTTACAAAGCTTGAAAAAGCTAGGTGCCTTTAAAAACATTTCGTTATATTAAAATAATAATGACAAGCTTTAAAAACGCATAAAAATGTCATTATCCAATGGGGCGAAGATCAAAAGATAAGCGTATAGAAAAAGTGCTAAACCAGCTGCTTTCACCTATTCCAAAAGGGGCTAAGCTTGGAAGGCAGCTTATGCAGGCTGCAAAAGAATCTATGCCTTTGGTATATAGCAGGGTCGAATCCATAATTAAGTCTCATCTGATAACCTTTGAAAAGAAAGACAAACTGCTTGCATCTGGAAATATTGATGATTTCACGAGATTGATCACAACAAGTGTCATGAATAAGCTTCCAAACCTTGATGCAGATAGGATCCATAAGATTATCGAAGAGGACAAGTCAAATTCCTTCCTTGACATGCTGACGAAAGGTCTTGCAGGAGAAGAGGTTGATGAAAAAGACATTACTAAGCTTCGCAAAGGAAAGATATTCAAGAATGTTCTTATCGCCAACCGTGGCGAGATAGCCTTAAGGATAATACGTGCATGCAAAGAGCTTGGCATTAAGACAACAGTGATATATTCAAAGCCAGACAAAGACTCTTTAGCAGTCAAGTTTGCTGACAAAAAATATAATCTTGGAAAGCCAGAAGCATACCTCGATATTAAAAAGATAGTCAAGATCGCAAAAAAGGCAAAAGTTGATGCTATACACCCAGGATATGGTTTTCTTTCAGAAAATACAGAATTTGCAAAGCTTTGTGAACAAAACAAGATCAAATTGATCGGTCCTTCCTCAAGAGCCATGGCAATGATGGGTGATAAGTCACAAGCCAGGGCAACCATGATCAAGGCAGGAATCCCAGTAATCAAGGGCATTAAAGACATGCTTAAGGATATAAACCACGCAAAAGAAGTCTCAAAACAGATAGGATATCCAGTGATAATCAAAGCAGTTGCAGGTGGAGGCGGCAGGGGAATGCGAGTTGTATCAAAAGAAGAGGATATTGAATCAGCATATAATGCTGCTAAGACAGAAGCTGCTTCTGCATTTGGCAACGATTCACTATACATAGAAAAATATGTTGAAGACCCAAGGCACATAGAATTTCAGATATTGGCAGATAGGTATGGCAATGTTATCCATCTTGCCGAGCGTGACTGCAGTATCCAAAGAAGGCATCAGAAGCTCATTGAAGAAGCGCCTTCACCTGCACTAAGCAACAAGATGCGTGAAGAGATGGGCCGAATTGCAGTCCATGCGGCAGAGGTTGTGGGATATGAAGGCGCAGGAACAGTAGAATTCCTGCTTGACAAGAATAACAAATACTATTTTATGGAGATGAACACCAGGATCCAGGTTGAGCATGGAGTTACAGAGCTTATCACTGGCGTTGACCTGATCAAAGAGCAGATCAAGATTGCCGCAGGAGCAAAGCTGACATCAAAACAGGAAGATATCATTATCAGTGGATGGGCGATAGAGTGCCGGATCAATGCTGAATCCCCTACAGAATTCTTGCCGTCAAATGGTACCATCACTAACTATCTTGTTCCTGGTGGGCCAGGTATTAGGATATGTTCATGTTCTCATTCAGGTCACAGGATAACTCCTCATTACGATTCAATGATCTCAAAGCTCATGGTAAGGGGGAAAGATAGAGAGGAGGCTATATCAAGGATGAGCCGGGCTTTGGACGAATATATCATTGAGGGTGTTGAGACAACTATTCCTTTCCATAAAGCAGTTATCAGGAACAGATATTTTATCAGTGGTAAGGTCACAACATCGTTTATTGACAAGCACAACATAATCAGCCAGGTTAAGAACTATACTAATGGCAAGAGAAAACTGACAAAGAAAGAAAAGTTGGTCATCGTTTCAACAGCTGTCTCAAAATATCTGTCTGAAAATAAGGTCCCATCCCAGCAGCCCAACGAATGGGTGATGGCAGGAAGAAGGGAATTGATGGAACATGAAGGTAACTAGGCTCAAGAAAGTCAGTTCAACCAACGACATAGCAAAAGATTATCCTATAGGTTCTGTTATCATTGCAGAGGTTCAGACCAAAGGACATGGCCGGTTTAGACGAGGCTGGAGCTCTTCAAAAGGAGGAATATACATATCCTTGGTATTGCCCATGATTGATAAACCCCAATTTTATACTTTCATAGGCTGTATCTCAGCGCTTAAAGCCATCAGAGATGTAACAGGCACCAAATCAATCATCAAATGGCCAAATGATCTTTATCTGAAAAGCAAGAAGGTCTGCGGCATCCTTACTATCAATGAGGAAGATAAGTCAATTGTTGGGATAGGCATAAATGTAAATAATGCTCTGCCTGGCCATTTAAGGTCTAAAGCAGCAACATTAAACTTCAGTAGCAGATCAGATAAAGAACTAATAATACAATCCTTGCTAAAACATTTTAAAAGCTATCTTAAGTCAATTGATGAAAAGCAGATCTTGGCAGACTGGAAAATAAACTCATTTTTAGGTTCAAAAGTAGAAGCAAAAACATTGAACAATACAATTCAAGGCATAGCCCATGATCTAGATGCTGATGGTTTCCTTATCATCAAGACAGGGAACAAAAAGATTAGGGTTATCGAAGGTGATGTATCAGTAAAGCTCAAGAGATAATGAACTTATATACTAAGAACAGCATCAGCACATATATTAATACAGTAATAAATTAGTTTTTTATTGAAAAATTCACCAAGAATTTTTCTGGGGTCTAATACAAAGAAATCCATTGGATTTCTTGTACACAAAGACTTCGTCTTTGTTGTACCCCAACCTTTAGAGGCTGTCCGACTATCAAGTTAGGGTATAAACTACAAATCTTTTTTTTAATCTCCAAGATAATATCTTCCCTAATTTTTTCCAACTTTTCCAAATTTTTTCTCCAGATCTTGCCTAAGTTGCTTGCAAGACTCATAAGGTTAAACTCTGTCCTAACTGTTTCTAAGCTTCTTGTCAAGAATGCTACCAATCCTTTATTTTCCCTGAAATCACCAAACACAAAT
>JAHJBD010000036.1 GCA_018813725.1 Nanobdellota archaeon
GGATAGACTTAAGATCCTGAAAACCCTTTACCTCAGTTCTAGCTCCGCCCTTGATAGATATATTAACATCCTGCCTGATAGTGCCTAAACCACGCTTTACACGCTCAGTACTTCGAAGTATCATGCCAAGCTTTGATGCAACCTCTTTTGCATGATCTGGTGTCTTTATAGAAGCATCAGTAGCAATCTCAAGCAAAGCAACACCCAGCCTATCAAGCCTGTATGTAACAGAATAATCATCCTGCTCAATCTTTTTAGCAGCCTCTTCTTCAAGGCACAGTACTGGTATTCCCACCTTTCCCAAAGAAGTATCAATATAGCCGTCAGTAGCGACCAGGGCTGTCCTTTGGAATCCTGAAGTATTTGAACCATCTACAACAGTCTTTCTCATAAACTGGATCTCATCAACAATATTTGCATTTAGCAGTCTTGCAACGATAAGAGCAGTGTCAAGAGCTTGCTTATTGACCTTATGCGGCGGCTCTTCATCAAGCTCCACCAAACATGATGAACTAGAACATGCTTCGTAGACAAAGTATTTGCCTTTCTTCATCTCATGAAGCGCAGCCTTATCGATCTCACCAGTCTCACCTGCAGAAGGCCTAAGCTTTCTGATAATCTTAAGGTCTACAGGATGAGTATCATTTACAAGGCTTGGGCAAGAGCAGAACAATTTATGAGTCTCAAGCTGTTGATGTATCTCTATCCCACATCTAAAACCAATCTTTGCATAATCCATAATATCCAAGAAATATTGATTATATATTAAGGTTTTGTTAATTAGGGTATGTCCCAAAAGTAGGTAAGCATCAAGCGCGTAAGCCAATCAGGATCATGATCCAAACTGACAGGGGTTGCCCCTTACGGGGAGGGCAGTTTATTCAAAAACAGATTAAGGCTGGAGCCGATGCTCACCCGAGCTATGCAATATTTGGGACAGACCCGTTAATTAAGGTTTGTATTAATTAACTTTATAATCTTAAAACTGTTTTAATGCTATATGCCATATATAGAATCACTATTATTAGATGACCCAGGGTATAATCAAGTAATACTTAAGGCTGCTTTAGAACAAAGACTAAGGGGATCTGATAGGCCTGTATTTTTTGAAAGCCAATTCTTCAGATACAAAGAAGCTGTATTTGAGCCATTTAGAAGATTATTAACCTCTCAAGGATATACTCTAGTTAAAGATGAATATAGCCCATCTATTTTGTCTATTGGCTGTTCAAGCGGCAAAGAACCATATTCAATTGCTGTAGTCAGTCGTGAAGAAGGAATAACCCCAAGAGTACTCGCCGCACAATTATCACCTTCTCTTATCGAGATGGCTAAAACAGGAAGTTACGATATAGCCCAGACTAGGAAAGAATTATTTGCAAGAGATGGGAACCCTTATATTCCATTGGAACATTATATAAATCAGACAGGCATATATTTTCAGGTTATGAGTCACATAAAGAGCCTTGTTAAATTTGTTGAAGCAGACATATTATCTGAAAGCTTTTTTCCTGCTTATGGAAAATTTGATTTTATCTTTTGTCAAGATTTTTTAATATATCTTAACGATGATGAAAGAACCATCCTAATGATGGAGATGGGTGATGCTTTAACTCCAAGGGGGACAATACTACTAGAGCCTATCCAAGATCAAGTCATATCTTCACCATCACAGCTTCCAGAAAATGATCTGGGAGAAGAAATCAGAAAATATATTGATTTTAGAGAGCAGGTATATTCTCTTGGCTTTGAACCAATAGGTAGGGGTAATATCCTAAAAAGAACAGGTTCTTAACAGAATTCATCAGCAGATATCCTTTTGTTTATCTCGCCGCGCAGATCCTTACCGACCATCTCTTTGGCTTCTTTTGGATAGTTTCCAAGCAGCCAAGCCAATTTGATAAAAGCAGTCTCAGCAAGCATATCCTCTCCAGGAATAACACCAGCGCCTTGAAGATCAACACCAGTTGAATAGACATTCATATTGACACGTCCATTAAGTGTTTGCGAGGTCATAACAATCACACAACCAGAAGAAGCAAGCTCCTTGATAGCTTTGAGATTATCCTTGTTAAATTTAGTAAGGTCATCAATATGATTGATGGGCGCATGCCCTAGTCCAGTACCCTCGATAACTAATCCTTTATAATTTTTATAAGCCTTAAACTGCTCAGGCCTGATCCCAGGATAAACTTTCAAAAGGCCAACCTTTTCCTCAAACTTATCCATTACCTTGAAATCGCCCTGTGGCTTATGGATCTCTTTGTGGAACTTGATCTCTTTAGTATTGATATCAATTGATGCTATAGGCTTATCATTTATCACTTTGAATGCATCTCTCCTTGAGCTGTGCATCTTTCTTGTCTTGCAAGCAGGCATTATATCGCACACAGTATCTCCGCTTGAGCTATGCATACAGACAGCAACACCAGCAAATTTTGAATTTAGGATAAAATTAGCAGCAGAGATCATGTTCATAGCAGAATCAGAACTTCCACGGTCAGAACTCCTCTGAGCACCTACGATGATGACTGGCACTGGAACATTCTCTAAGACAAATGCCAAAGCTGCAGCAGTATACCCAAGCGTATCAGTGCCATGTGTAAGTATCACACCAGAACATCCTTTCTTGATCTCTTCAGCGATTGCCTTAGCCATCAGCTTGTAATGGCCAAAATTCATATCCTCTGACCACATATTGCTGATAAGCTTACTGTTTATATTAGCGACATCAGATAATTCAGGAAACATACCCACAAGGTCTTCAGGCTTAAATGATGTAAATACAGCACCAGTCCGGTAATCCACTTTTGAAGCGATCGTCCCACCAGTATGTAAGATTGATATCTCAGGAAGACCTTTTTTAGGCTTGAACTCCCTGCCGTGCTTAATTTCAAGCTTCTTACCCTCACCGACCGTCTCTTTTTTCTTGATCTTATCTTTGCTTATCCCCACATTATACCCATTATCCAGTTTCACAAAGATGGTTTTAGAAGTCTCATTAACAAATATTCCCTCAACTACACTGTCTGCTGTAACTTTTATCTTATCCCCTGGTTTCATAAAAGCCTATATTGACATGCTTTATTTAAAGTTTTTGCAAACATTTAAATAAATGCATTCTAAAAAAAATGATAATGAAACACACGCTAAAGATCACTATTGTCCTTGTCCTTCTGTTCATCGCTGCACAATTAGTTGGCCTTGCAACAATAACAAACTATATACAGGTCGATAAGCAGTTGACTGAGACAGGGGAAGAAAAGATAACTATCAATTATCCTGATACTGCTTTAGGAGAACAGCCAGACATAGATAAAGAAGACAATACAGAGATGACCGCAACAGTTACAGTCATCTTTTTTGCGCTGATCATAGGGACTGTACTTTTGCTGCTGCTGATCAGGTTTAACCTTGGAAAGCTTTGGAAGATCTGGTTTTTCATGGCAATATTCATGGCATTGTCTGTCTCATTCAAGGTCTACACAAACATCATAGCAGCATTCATCCTTGGCGCGCTGCTAGCTGCCTGGAGGATCTTCAAGCCAAATCCATGGGTCCACAATGTTACAGAAGTTTTCATCTACACAGGCATAGCAATCCTCATCCTGCCACTTATCAACGTCACAGGAGCGATAGTGATGCTGATTATCATCTCATTTTATGATATGTACGCAGTATGGAAATCAAAACACATGGTCAAGATGGCAAAGTTCATGACAAACAAGAAACTTTTTGCAGGACTCTTTGTAGAATACAAACAACCAAAGGGAAAATCATCTAAAAAAGCAGCAGGAAAGACAGTAAAAAGCGCAATCCTTGGCGGAGGAGATATAGCATTTCCTCTTCTTTTCTCAGTTACAGTGTTAGAAAGCAGGATAATCACAAAAGGATTGACAAAGAGTGTAGCCTTATCGCAGACATTGATAGTCACATTATTTGTGACCCTTTCCTTATTGCTTCTGTTCCTGCTTTCAAAAAAAGATAGATTTTATCCAGCTATGCCTTTCCTGACAGCAGGATGCTTGGTAGGTTATGCAGTGCTTATGCTATTCTAGAATCCCCTTAATGTTTTCTGGCCTTGATCTGCAGAATAAGATAATGGATTGATGACCATGCCGTCTTTTGCAGCAACAGTAGGAACACCAGCAGCTTTGCTTATCTCTCTTGCTTCATACAAAGGATCAGCTTCTATCATCTTTATGCCAAAATTTGTCAAAATGGCAAGTTTTGGACCCACTGCCTTGATCAGTTTAATTGCATCCTCAGAAGAGAATCCATCCTCTTTCTTAGGTGACACCGAGTTAAGTATAAGGATATTAGAGTTCTTGCACTGTTCTTCAAGAGCAGAAGAATATTTTGTGCTTGGAAGGTAACAAATCGTAAACTCAGGAGCGATAAGCTTAAACCCTATGCTTTTGTCTGACAATGTGATAGACTGCACCTCTACCTCATTTATGCCAACTTTTCTTCCTGACTCAAGAACTATGAACCTCTCAAGATAGTCTCTATACTTATGTAAGAGGAAACTTTCAGGACCGTTTATGACCTCATTGTTTGCCACAAGCACTGCTTTCTTATCAAACCCAGAGTAAGTCATTGCATCTATCACTGCATTAAGGTCACCGCAGGTGTATAAGCTGTTCTTTGATACTAATAAAGCAGTTGTAGCTCTTGGATTGATGTCACACCGTTTTGATGATGTAAGCGCGCCAGGGCCAGGATCAATATGCAGCTGATTCTCATTGATCTGTATTATTATGCCTCCGGCGTTCCTTCCATGCTTGCCTAATACGAACGAATCTCCGGCAGTGCCTAAAAATAGTATGGCTGACAAGTTATCCCTCCAGAATGAGTAAAATTTCTACGTTAATAAATATTATTGTTATATAATGATAAGGTTTAAAAAGTGGGCGGTGCTTTTTCCCTATAGGCAGGCTAGACTGGCAGGTTAGCCCTCTGTTGTTACCATCAACGGGCTTTAGGTGGAGTCGAAGCTTGATAAGAGGTATAATGGCAGATCATCAGTCTCTATGCAGACGTTGAGATTCTGTCCTGTAGGATTGATACCTTAATGAACCGCGCCAGGGTAGGAATACAGCAACGCTAAATTCTGATATTGATGCTTATGGGGTAGCGGAATTGAGGAAGCATGGAGGTAGCTGGTTTTTTGTTATTATATCCATTACCAGGTGCGCCTGCCTGCTTTTTAGAAAAGTTTTTATATGCGCAGGTTTGATTTTTCTGGATGAAGATCAAGATAAAAATATTCCTGCCGATCATCATCTCCCTTTTCATATTATTCTGGTCAGTGGTTATACCTGTCTATGTACCTGGCCTTGCAGGCCCAGTTATCCTTAACGCAGGAGTAGTCCCGCACACGATAGCATACCTTACCCTATCATGTTCTTGGTTTTTCTATCTTACAAAGAAAAATATCAACAAAACACTAGTTATCTCAGCTGTTCTCGCCGGTACCTATGGCATACTGATCGAGATAGTACAGTCTTTCTTGCCATACAGGTATTTCTCAGTAGCAGATATGGGTGTGAACTTTGCAGGAGCATTACTTATTTTCCCGCTATTCTACGCATTCCCGAAAAAGATTAGAAATAAGATTAAAAAAATATAGTTCTAGACAACACTTAACCATTTGTGATATTTAGGCAGTTTGCCGTGCACTGCATCCAAGTATAATCCCTTAAGCTTTTCAGTGATAGGTCCAGGCGCATTCTTCCACACATGCTCATCGATCTGACCAATCACAGTTACCTCAGCTGCTGTTCCTGTAAAGAAAGCTTCATCAGCAGATGTCATGTCCTGCTTTGTCAACACCTTTTCTTTAACCTCTAAGCCTTGATCTCTTGCTATCTGCGTAACTGAATCACGTGTGATACCAGGAAGCACATTTCCCAGTGCTGGGGTAAATATCTTACCATCTTTTACTATAAACAGGTTCTCCCCAGGACCTTCTGCGATATTTCCCTCATAATCAAGCAAAATTGCCTCGTTAAAACCTGCCTGCTTAGCTTCTATGCTTGCAAATATTGAATTGACATAGTGGCCATCTATCTTAGCTTCAGCATGTGTTGATCTTGGATGAAGCCTGACAAATGAAGATGTCTTTACTTTTACTGCTGAATCACCTAGATACGAACCCCAGGGCCAGCATGCGATCGAGACATTTACAGGAGCACCATGCGGATCCAATCCCATCTTGCCATAACCATAGTAGATTATCGGCCTGATATAACCAGCATCGATCCCATTCTCCTTCACAGTCTTAAGCGTAGCTTCGATAAGCTCTTCTTCAGAAAAAGGAACCTTCATGAAACATGTCTTTGCACCTTTAAGCAGCCTTTGGATATGCTCCTTAAGCCTAAATACAGCAGGTCCTTTATCAGTCATGTAAAACCTGATACCCTCAAACACTCCCAAACTGGTCTTAGAGTATTACTCTAAAGATTTCCATAGTGAAGCGTATGAGTCAAAACATGAATTTTTGCGTCCTTCCAAGGTACTAAATTACCGTCCATCCATATGAACTTAGTTTCATCCATTTTATTGCCTCCAACCAAAGGATAGTCAATTTTGGTTTATATATCTTTTGTTAAATTGATTATACCAAGAAAATTATTTATATGCCAAATACTTACCAAATCACAACACAAACCACAAAACCAGCGGCAATGTGACCAAGCTGATGATCGTGCTTATGAATACAACAGACGCTACCAGTGCAGCATCCCTGTGATATTTCTGGCATAAGATCATCGTGAAAACAGCAGAAGGCATTGATGCCTGCACCAGTATTACCTGTCTTGCAAGACCGCTTATGGAAAAAACAGTAACAATCAACAATGCAGAAAGAAAACCGCCGACAATCCTAAACAAGCTTACAGAAACTGCAGCCTTTAATGACTTTATCCTTATCTCAGTCAACCTATAACCCAACACTAACAAAGCAGCAGGTATAGTTATCATACCTATCATCTCTATTGGCTTGAACAGTACCTCAGGAGTTTTTATGCTAAATATATTAAACAATAGCCCGATGATGACTGCATAAAGAAGTGGCGTTCGAAACATCTCTTTTAACTCCTTTTTTTTGTGCACAATATATATTCCAAAACTAAACAAGAACAGGCCATTCACAATATCAAATATTATCGCTTGAGAAAGTCCAGCCATACCAAAGGCAAACAGCGCAACAGGAAAACCCAAGTAACCAGTATTCCCTGTTGCTATCGGAAGATATATCCCTTTTCTCTTATCCTTGCTGAGCTTAAGATAGATAAATGTTACAGCAACCAATAAAGCGATTACCCCAGCAGCAGATAGTATTATCCGTAGAAAGTCATCCATAGCAACATCAGCTGTGGACATTGACGAGAATATAAGCGCAGGACCTGCAATGTAGATTATCAGGTCCACTACGGGCTGAACATTAACCTTTGTTTTCTTGCCGACAAAAAAACCTACAGCGATTATCAGGAATACCGGCAGTACTACATTTATTATCTCTAGCATAATAAGAAAAATAATAAAGAAGGTATTAAAACCTTTTTATTTACAATAGCAGTTTTTCCCCTTGAACTTTTCCCTGAATGCTGTAAGCATAGGCGTCATCTTTCTTACAGGGCAAACCTTTTCCTTTAAGCGATTCTTAATATCTTCATCAGTAAGCTTCACATTTATTGAGCGTTTAGGGATATCTATCGCTATAATGTCACCATCACGGATAGCACCTATAGCACCGCCATTGTAAGCTTCCATCTCGATGTGTCCGATGCAGGGCCCAGATGTTCCTCCAGAAAACCTTCCATCAGTAATAAGTGCAACTTTCTTGTAACCTGCTCCTTTGATAGCATCAGTAGGTGTCAGCATCTCAGGCATACCTGGAGCTCCGGCTGGACCCTGGTAAGGAAGTACAACAACATCACCTTCCTTGATATCCTTAGCCTCTATGGCATCCAAAAGCTCATCTTCTGTGTAGAAGACCATTGCAGGCCCAGAATGCACCATCATCTCTTTCTCAACAGCTGTCTGCTTTATCACAGAACTGTTTGCTATGTTACCCTTCAATACTGCAATCCCCCCTTGTTTCATATAAGGATTATCAAGCTTTCTTATCGCATCGTCATTGGTAACTTTCCCTTCTTCAGCAATCTGCCTTATGGATTTTCCATTGACAGTTGGACTTTCCTTAACCATCGCCTTAAGCCGGTTAAGGACACCTGGTACACCGCCGGCAGCATCAATATCTGCAATCTCATAATCCGGCCCAGCTGGTATTATCTTACATAAGTTCGGAGTCTTCCTTGATATCTCATCAAACCTATCCACACTGATATCAATCCCAGCTTCATGTGCAACTGCAGGGATATGAAGAACAGTATTTGTAGACCCGCCCATTGCCATATCAACCATTATAGCATTGTCAAATGCTGCCTTGGTCATGATATCACGAGGTTTGACATCTTTTTTCACAAGCTCAACAATCTTTCTTCCAGTCTCATAAGCTTGCTTTTTCTTTAATGGATCAAGAGCAAGAGTCGTAGAACATCTTGTAACTGACATGCCAAGAACCTCAGTTACAGTAGCCATAGTATTTGCCGTATACAACCCGACGCAGCTTCCAGCACCGCATGTTAAGCAAGGCAGCATAGCGTTCGCTTCTGCTGCAGTCATCTTACCGCCTTTTACCTGTCCAACAAGTCCAAAACCTTCGATAGGATGATGTTTCTTTCCTTCAACAACATTAGCTTTCATCGGCCCGCCGGTAAGCATGATCGCAGGGATATTCAATCGGCCAGCAGCCATCAGCATCCCTGGAGTAATCTTATCACAGTTAGTTACACCAACCCAACCATCCATGCTGTGCGACAGAGTCATGATCTCAATATTATCTGCGATATGCTCTCTGGAAGGAAGTGAAAGCCTCATCTCAACATGCATAGCTATGCCATCACATACACCAGGAACACCCCAAACAAATGGAACACCGCCAGCATCCCTGATCCCTCGCATGACCTCATCAGTCAAGGTATTAAGATGTATATGTCCAGGTATGATATTGTTGTAACTGTTAGCAACACCGATAAAAGGTTTGTTCGATTCAAGGTCTTCTTTCCTAACACCAGCTGACATCAATAGAGCACGGTGCGGCAACGTTGAAATATCTTTTTTGAGTATATCTGATTTCATGATTATCACCAAGCTAAAAGAAGCATTAAATGATATATAAAACTAACTAGAAAACCATATATACAACCTGTCCAACCCAAATTCATGCAATCTTCTGCATTAGCTTCAGGTTCGTCTGGAAACTGCTTCTTCATAGAGGCAAATAACACACCCTTTCTTATCGATGCAGGAATAAGCGCAAAACAGATCTGCAGAAGACTAGAAAGCCTTGGAAAAGACCCAGAAAAGATTAAAGGTATATTCATCACGCACGAGCATTCTGACCATATTAAAGGGGTGGATGTGTTAGCAAGAAAATATAACATACCTGTATACCTTACAAGAAAATGCCATGAGAACTGCAACATTGAATCAGACCATTCATTAGTAAGACACATAGAGAAAGACAAAGAATTGGATTTTCATGGGATAAAGATTTTGCCGTTCTCAAAAAATCACGATGCCTCAGATCCAGTAAGCTATGCAATAGCATACAGAGAAAAAAAGCTAAGCGTGATGACTGACATAGGTTTAGTCTGCAATAATGTAATTGACCACATAAGCGGTTCAGACCTAATCTTCATGGAGTCCAACCACGACCTGCAGATGCTTGAAAAAGGGCCATATCCAGCCTATCTAAAAAAAAGGATCGCCTCAGACTTTGGCCACTTAAGCAATTACGCAGCTGCATTATGCCTTCTAGAGCATGCGTCGCCCAAGCTGAAACACGTAATATTAAGCCACCTTTCTGAAAACAACAATACTGAAGAGATCGCATTAAAAACTATCAGGTCATTATTATCAACAAGAAAAGATCTGAGCCTAAAGATACATTTATCTGGGAGACAAAAGCCTACTGAGATCATAACTATATAACATGATTGACCAAAGAACCAACTCTTTCGATCCTAACCTCTATCTTATCCCCTTTCTTCATAGGACCTATACCTTCTGGCGTACCAGTAGTGATGATATCCCCTGGAAGTAAAGTCATTATATGAGAAATATGTGACACAACTGTCTCAACATCAAAGATAAAATCTGACGTGCTTGAATCTTGAACTACTTTCCCGTTAAGTATCGCCTTTATCTCAAGATTATTTGGATTACCAACCTTGTCCCATGGCACAACCTTAGAGCTTATCGGACAGAAAGTATCAAAGCTTTTTGCACGTGTCCACTGCCCGTCAGCATGCTGCAAGTCACGCGCAGTAACATCATTAAGACAGATAAAACCTTTAACATAGCTTCGAACATCCTTTTTAGAGATATTTTTGCATTTGCATCTGATGACCATAGCAAGCTCTGCTTCATAATCAACCCGTTTAGACATTGAAGGATAGATTATATCATCCCCACCATATATGACAGAAGTATTTGGCTTCAAGAATATCAATGGAACATTGGGAAGTTCCATTTCCATCTCCTTTGCGTGTTTTTTGTAATTTAAACCGACGCAGATTATTTTAGAGGGTTTTGGCATTTAATTGCAGATCAATCTAATGATATTAATAATTTGCTAATAATCACCTTACAAGTTTAGCAATTTTGGGATCTAATAGACCTTTTGCCAAAGCTGTTTTAAATCCTTTTTTATGAACCTTAAACAAAATACGTGAAACACTAATCAAAGTTACCACATCTACACCAGTATATTTAAGTTTTTTATACGTGTCAACTCCAGTTTTCACCATGAATTCAACCTGATCAATTGTTTGATGGTGATATCTACTGTTAGTTATCTGCAGATCGATACTCCCTGCGCTTTCGATTCGCTCAGAAAACCATAAGGGGATTTTACCCCTTTTTGAAAGTACACCAATACTTCTATGTGGCTTAAGAGTGAATTTTGTACCTTTTTGCAGAATGATCTGTAGAGCATATTCGCCTGGCAAAGTTTGAGTTGTAACTGTATCAGCTCCAGTCTTCATCTCAAATCTAAATTTCGACAGACCAGCTCTATCCAAGGTTATTAATCCTGTTCTCGCCACAACATCTAACATAATTCATCACCAAAAATGTTTATTAACAAAACAATATATAAATTTTTCCATAAGACTAGATATAACCAAAACTTTCCGATTATTTATATGCTCTTCTATCCCAAACCTAAAGAGGCTGTCCGACAATTACTGATTCTCTATTTTTTTCTCTCGTCGAGAGATAGAAACATTTATATACTTTCTCGTCTATAAAATTAGCAAAGATGAGGTGATTCTACATGGCTTATATAAAA
>JAHJBD010000037.1 GCA_018813725.1 Nanobdellota archaeon
AGATAGACCTTGCATTGACCTTCTTTCCTATCGAGGTTATCCGGTATTCTTCATCCTTATATGTTATTATGTCGCCAATTTTATGTTTGACTGGCCTGAAAAACAGTGTTACCCTGTAGAGGTCTTTACCAGTCTGTCTGCTCCTGGTGTGGAGTGTTGCAGATTCCTTGAATTCGCCAGTGTACATCCTCTGGAGTCTTTTGCCAAGGGATCTGAGAAATTTGTTTGATGAGACATAAATGTCTATACCATTCTTGTGATGGATCTCTTTTGCTACCTGGATATTGTTCTCATGGATCTGGTCTGAGACATAGTCAATAATCTCTTCGTTTACATCCCTTAACTGAAGTATGCCTTCAAAATATTGCGGACTGTGCATAATGCTGCTAAAACTTGCTGATTTAATAAAGCTTTTGCCTGGAGCACATTTAATAGAAAGGTTTTTAATATAATGGAAAGTTTTTGGAATGGATGAACAAAAAGCAGCTTAAGCGTGATTGGAAGAAAATCTGGCATTTTATATGGCATGAGGACAGCATATGGAGCTGGATAGTCAACATTGTCCTTGCTTTTGTCCTGATAAAATTCATCGTCTATCCTGGACTTGGCCTTGCCTTAGGGACAGGGTTCCCTATTGTTGCTGTTGTATCAAGCTCGATGGAGCATCAAGGAAATCTTGAGAATTGGTGGGGTTCTAACCAGAAGTGGTATGAGGAGAAAGGCATCAACTTTGACGAGTTCAAGAGTTTTCCTTTCAAGACTGGTTTTAACAAAGGGGATATTATGGTCTTGATCGGAAAAAGCCCTGAAAAGATCAAGATAGGAGATATAATAGTCTTCAAGAGCAGCAGGCCTGACCCTATTATACATAGGGTTATAAGAAAATGGGACGATAATGGTTATAGGTTCCATACCAAAGGTGATAATAATCCTGATTCAATAAAGACCATATATCTTGACGAGACAAATATACCAGAGGATAAGGTATTAGGGGTGGCAGTGATAAGAATCCCGCTTCTTGGTTATGTCAAGATATGGTTTGTTGATCTTATCAATCTTATTTTAGGGAGGTAAAAAAATGTTTTGTCCGAAGTGCGGTTCAATATTAATGCCAAAAAAAGTGGGAAGCAAGACTGTGATGGCCTGTTCATGCGGCTATAAGTCTGGTGACACAGAGCTTAAGCTTGGCGAAAAAGTTGAAAAATCAAAAGAAGTTGAAGTGATCGAGAGTGAAAGGGAGCATCTCCCCAAGATAACCGCAGATTGCCCTAAGTGCGGGTTTAATGAAGCATATTTTTGGGAAGTGCAGACAAGGGCTGCTGACGAGCCAGCCACAAAGTTCATGAAGTGCGTGAAGTGCAAGCACATATGGAGAGATTATCTTTGATGAGAATCAAGGTTATAGTTAAGCCAAACGCGCCAAAATCACTGATAGAAAAAGATGGAGATATCTACAAGGTCAGTGTCAAAGCCAAACCTGAGAACAACAAAGCGAATATTGAAGTGCTTAAGCTCCTAAAGAAGGAATTTGGCAGCGCGAAGATGGTGAGTGGGTTTACTTCTCGGCATAAAATTGTCGAAATAGATAAAATTTATAAATAAGATATTCTATTAAAACTCTTAAAGAGGTGAATCATGACAGCTACAACTTTCTTAACACATCTGTCAATCATATTAGTCATAGGATTGTTTATGACATTGATCTCAAAGAAGCTAAAGATATCTAATGTCCTTTTGCTTCTGCTTGCTGGTATCCTGGTTGGCGCTTTGCAGATCGAAGGTGTGAGGCTGATAGAGTTTCCAACTGAGTTTCTTTCTTCTATCGCAGTACTTGCTCTTGTAATGATTGTATTTGATTCAGCTTCAAGGTTTAAGATCAAGGAATTTTCAGTATTGTCTGGAGAAGCGCTTAAGCTAGCGTTTGTGTTCTTGCTTGTCAATGTAGTGATATTATCCTTAGCTTCATTTTTTTTGTTTAGGATGCAGTCTCCGTTGATAGCATTTGTGTTTGCATCGCTTATGTCAGGAACAGACCCAGCTGCAGTGCTTGCCATGTTTTCAGGAAGCAAGAATAAGGTTATCGAGCTTATTGAGATAGAATCAATAGTAAATACCCCTATGGTTGTTCTTTTGCCGTTCATCACTCTTGATATCATCAAGAATTTTGGGGCAACAATATCGGCAAGAAACCTGATGACTCAGCTTGTGCCATTCCTTCAGCAGTTTGTGGCTGGGATGGGTGCTGGGCTTTTAGTCGGGCTTATCGCATTCAGGCTCATGAAAAAAGGATATTCTGAAAAATTGTCGCCTTTGGCGTTGATCACAGCAGCTTTGCTGACTTATATCCTTGCGGAAAATCTTGGGGGAAATGGCGTTCTTGCAGTGACTGTTATGGGCCTATTCTTCGGCAATATCTATGTGAAACAGAAAGGCAGGCTTTTTGAGTTCTCAGGGATATTTGCGCATGCGCTTGAGATATTGGTCTTTATCATGGTCGGCTTGATAGTAAAGATACCTTATACAGTTGATTTCTTTATCAGGTCAGGGATACTATTTGTCATCTATCTATGCTCAAGGTTCATAGCTGTTAACCTTTCATTTCCTAAGGGGTTTACCATGGGAGAGAAACTTTTTATGTCACTAAATGTGCAAAAGGGTATTGCTGTTGCAGTAGTTGCTTTCTCGTTTGCAGCGCTAAGCTTTGAAGGCATATCAACAATACTTAACCTTACATTGATATTCATGCTGTATTCGATAATACTGTCTACAATATTGGCAAAGTTTGCTGAATTGTTCCTTGGTAAAACTGCAGCAAAATGATCCGAATCGGACCAGCAGGAAGTTTTGGACTTGGCAACCTAGAAGGTATAGGGCATGCTAAAGAGCTTGGACTTTCAGCTTTTGAGGTTGAGTTCACATATGGCGTACGTATGTCAAACGCTGAGGCTAAAAAGATTGGTGCCCTTGCTAAAGAGCTTGGCATAATATTAAGTGTCCATGCACCATACTATATCAATCTGAATTCTGTGGATAAGGAAAAGATCGTTGCGAGCAAGAAGCGGATATTAGATAGCTGTGAACGTGGGGCAAATCTTGGAGCTACACATATTGTTTTTCATGCAGGGTTTTATGGCAAGATTGACAAGGAAACAACCTATCAGAACATCAAGAAAGAGGTTTTCGAATTGCTGAAAACAATCAAAGACAAAGGATGGTCTGTCAAGCTTGCACCTGAGACAACAGGAAAGGGTTCTCAGTTCGGTGACATCGATGAGCTTTTGAGGTTAACGAGAGAGACTGGATGCAGCATATGTGTAGATTTTGCGCACATTAAGGCAAGAAACAACGGCAAGATAGATTATGATGAAGTATTTACTAAACTTAAGGCTGTAAAGCATATACATGCACATTTCTCAGGCATTGAATTCACAGCAAAAGGGGAAAGGAAGCACAAGCTGACTGAAAACTCTGAAATTAAAGAATTGATAGATTATGTTAAGAGATATAAAGCCAATGTCACTATCATCAATGAAAGCCCAGACCCATATGGGGACTGTGTAAAAACACTAAAACTAATATGAAAATAACAATAGATACAAACTTTTTGATGTCAATATTGACCTATAAGGTAGACCTATATTCAGAGCTAGATAGGGTGTGTGATTTTAAATACGAGCTTGCTGTGATAGATAAGACAATAGATGAGCTTAAGAAAATCCAAGAGGTAGGTAAAGGCAAGGATAAGAGGACTGCAAAGCTCGCTCTTGACATCATCCGAGCAAAGGGTATAAAACAGATCCTTTCCAAAGAAGAGAATGTGGATGATGCTATCGTGGCTGAGAAAAACAGTGCAGTTGCCACAAATGACCGTGATCTTATCGCCAGGCTCAAGGGAAGGAAGATAATACGGCTTAGGGCGAAACGGTATCTTATGATACAGTGATGCATATTGCCTATTATCATAAAGGATTAAGCGTCAGTTTGGTGACTATTGGCGGACACACCTTTAACGAAACCTTTATAAACAGACTAAGAGTTTCCATATCCTAAAATGTTCTACAAAATAGAATTACAGGACCATATCAGGGTGCCTCCTGACTTATTTGATCTGGATATTGAAGAAGCCGTGCTGAAAAGGATCAAAAGGAAATTTGACGGCTTTATCTCAAAAGAGCTTGGCGTTGTTATTGATGTCAGCGAAGTTAATAGGATCGGGGAAGGTGTGATCATCCCTGGTGACGGAGCTTCATATTATGATGTTGGTTTTAGCGCTTTAACATTCAGGCCAGAGCTGCAAGAAGTGGTTGTAGGTAAGATCAAGGATATCGCTGATTTTGGCGCATTTATCACCCTTGGGCCAATAGAAGGCATGATACATATCTCACAGACGTTGGATGATTTTGTAAGTTTTAGCAAGGACAAGGTCCTTTCAGGTAAAGAATCAAAGAAAACCTTAAGAGTCAATGATACATGCCGTGCTAGGCTGATCGCTGTATCTTATAAAGATGTTTCTAACCCTAAACTTGGCCTTACGATGAGGCAGCCTGGACTTGGCAGGGTTGATTGGATTGAAGACGAGTTTGCAGGCAAAAAAGAAGAAAAAACAGAGGAAAAGAAGGAGAAGAAAAAGAAATGAAAAAGAAAGTATGCAGAGAATGCAAATTTTTCTATGAAGGGGAGAAATGCCCAGCTTGCGGAAGCAATAAGACTGCTACCACATGGCAAGGCAGGATCCATGTTTTAGATACTCAAAAGTCAAGCATTGCAAAGAAAATAGGCATAACTGTTCCTGGGGAATATGCTATCAAAACAAGGTGAATTGAATGGATCTAAAAATCATAAAGCAAACAGAAGTACCTTTCTTATCAAGAAAGGAAGTTGAGGCAGATGCTGGGTTTCAAGGTGTAATACCCTCCCGTGTAGACGTGAAGAAAGCATTGGCTAAAGCACTTGCCTGTGATGAAAAACTTATTGTCCTAAAGAGGATTGATAACAGGTTCTCAAGCAATTCTGTAAGGATTACTGCTTTTCAGTACATAAGTGAAGAAGATATGAAGAATATTGAGCCTAGAGGAGCTCCAGTAAAAGCTGAGGCAAAAGAACCTGCCAAAGAAGGTGAATGATCATGGCTGATGACAAGAAAGCAGTTAAGAAAAAAACAACGAGCAAGAAGTGGAAGATGTATGATTCTTCTGGCAAAAGAAAGAATAAGTTCTGTCCTAAATGCGGTCCAGGAGTATTCTTGGCTAAGCACAAAGACAGGCTAGTCTGCGGCAGTTGCCATTATATGGAAAAAACTGAGAAGTCGGATAAATAAATCATTTCATCGAGCTTTGGAATATCAACAGGTCTTCTGTGGTCAGTTTCTGACGATTTTTTATCTTTGTTTCAACATCTGTCTCTTTGGCCTTTAACATCTCGTCTTGCCTGTGCTTTTTCTGTTTATGTGTATCTTCCCTGGCTTCAGAAAGCTTTTCGTTAAGATGGCCTAATTCTGTAAGCTTTGCTTTCAATTGGTTGTTAAGCCCAGTGAATTTGGTTTTTGCCTGGACAAACTTCCTAAAAGCTTCTTCTTCCTTTTTCTTTAGCTCATCAATATCTTTAGAATGTGCGATTATCGTCTCGTGTTTATCCTGGCTTTCTTTAGCCCTGTTTTGGATCCTTCTGTGGGTATCTTCAGCCTTTTTCTTGGCTTCTTCAATATCTTTTGATGAGGAGTTGATCTTTTCCCATACTGTGCTTACTTTTTTTGCCTCTTCGTATTTCTTTCTTAAGGCCTTTATCTGCTTCATAAGCGCTTTTTCCTTGTCAAAAGACATAGCAGTGGTCTCGAGAGCTGTTTCCATGCTGTCAATCTGTTCTTTGATCCTAGAAGGGTCTTCTTTGATGCCTAGCTTATCTATAGCATCCTTTTTTTCCTTGTTAAGTTCTTTGATAGAAGAAATCTTAGCCCTTACGTCCTTGTTAAGCTTATCTCTCTCAACCTTATCATCTTTGATCTTCTTATTGAGTGAATCTCTGTTTTCTTTGTGATCCTTTATCTTTTGGATAGAGCCCCTTATCTGATCAGAAATATCTTCTTTTTGCTTGAAGAATGAATCTTTTTCGCCGGAAATTAGATTTAGTGATTTTTGAATCTGATTAATCTCATCCTTCAGTTGAGAAAGTTTTCCAAATAGCTCTTTTTTCTCTTGTTCTTGCATTGTTTTCACTCATTTGAAAAATAAAAAAAATTTATCCGAAGAGTGCGCCAAGGCCCGCGGCTGCTTGTTCTGCTGCTTTGCCGTCATCTTCTTTTTTCTCTTCCTTCTTTGCTTCTCCACCCTTAGCTGGTGCTTCAGCGGCAGGTGCTGCGGCTACTGGTGCTGCGGCAGCTTTCTGGACAGCTTCATCAATATTAACTCCTTCTAGTGAAGCTACTAAAGCTTTTACTCTTGCGTCATCTACTTTGACGGCTGCAGCCTCCAATACTTTTTTCACAGTGGCTTCGTCTACCTTGCCCCCTGCTTTGTGGATAAGCATTGCTGCGTATATGTATTCCATTTTTATACCTCCAACTATGACTGGTTGATTATGTCTTGTGCTGATGGCTCGCCTTTGGCGTGCTTTTTGGTCTTTTCGACCATCTCAGCGACCTTGTCATCTGTTGATTGTGATTCTTCTTTTGGTGCAGTTTCAGCTGGCTTTTCTGCTGATTTTTGCTCAGCAGGCTTGTCCTCTGGTTTTTTCTCAACTGGTGCTGCTTTCTTCTCAGGAACCTCAATGTTTGCTGCTGACTTTAAGCTTAACATCGATCTTTCTGCTTTTCCTAGAAGGTCGTCGATCATGCCTTCATCTATAATGTTTCCTTCAAGGCCAACTGCTTTAGCCTGCCTGAATGCTTTTCCTAGCAAGATCTGGATAGTGTCTTTTGTTGGATAGTCGATCTCAACTGCAAGGTTCTGTGCCCATACTATCGCACTGTTCAAGTTTGACATGAACTCTTCTTCGTCAATGTCAAGAACTTTCTTTTCATATATTATCCCATCCTCATATATGGATGTTACATTAAGCCCTATTTCCATAGGCTGTATGCCTAATCTTGTAAGCAGGCTTGCTTGAGCTTCAGTTATTGTCTCGCCTTCTTGGACAACAACCTTGTCTGCTTTTATGGCAACTTTGCCGTTCTCAACACCGCTTTTTATGCCTAATGCTCCAAGTTCACCGATGATTGGGCCTGGCAAAAATGGTGTTGGGCCTGCTTTAACTTCAATGTCTTTTGGAGCTACCTGTCCAGGTTTTGCAGGTGCGCTTGATTTTGATTTTTTTAGTGTCTTGAATAATGAGAATGGATTTTCAGATGTAAACAATAGTGCTGGCATGCCTGTTAGTTTTGGCACAAGACCTTCGATGCCTTTCTTGCTTTCTTTGACTTGATCTAATGCAACCTTTATCAGCCTTCTTTTTGTCATGAATATCTCTACTTTGCCCCTTAACTGAGATTTCATTGTCTGCAGCTGAGGCGCTGGCAGGTTCTCCATATCGATTGTGCCTATGATAGGATATTTGTTGATCATATCAACAACTTTCTTCACTACCTGTTTCTTTTCTTCTGATACGTGTGCCATTTTATTCCTGGAGAGGCTCCTCTGCTTTTGGTTTCTTTGCAGTGCCCTTTTTTTGCTTTTCTTCAGCTTTGGCTTCTTCTTTAGCTCCAACTTTTACTGCTGGGCTCATGGTAAGCTTAACAAAGATATCTTTAACATTATTATCGCCGTTAGGCGTGGTGTGGATAATTGAATTATAGATTGTAAGTATGTTATCGACCATCTCTTCTGGTTTGCTTGTCTCTTTTCCAATAGCGCACTGGATAACTGGCTGGTTTTTAGTCTGAAGCCTGATTGTTTTCTGCAGCCTGTCATAAAGCGGCTTAAGATTTGCGTTAGGAGGGACAACACACCCTGCTTTTGGGTTTGGCATCTTTCCCTTTGGACCAAAAACACGGCCGAATGTTGTTGCAATCTTTGGCATGATTGTAGCTTGAGCAATGAAGAAGTCGTGCTTGACTGCTAGTTTCTTTAAAACTTTTTTGTCAGTGTACTTTGGAAAATCATCGACATGGATAGCTTCATCGCATACTTCCTTAGCCTGTTCAAAAAGTTCAGGTCCAACAAGCGCTGCGATCGAAACCTTTTTGCCGGTTGAGAAATGCAAAGGAAGGTAGGTGTTGATCTGATGTTCGTTCTTTTTAAGATCAAGCCCTTTTAGAGTGATGATCAGGTCAAATGTCTGCGGAAACTTTCTCTTAGGAGAAATCTCTTTTGCTCTATCCAAAGCTTTTGATATGTCGGCCTTATCCATGTTTGCCTCCTACATTAAGTAGTCGTGGTCAATGGGAAAATTTGGTTATTTAAAAACCTTATGCTTTTTCAATTATGATCTTCTTATTAGGCTCGTTCTTCAGGTTTCTCAAAGAATATTTTTTAATCCCTTTTTTCTCTGCATAAGCTTTTGCAGCCTCTTCAGACCTAAAAGATTTTGGCCTGTCTATCTGGCCTCTTGCTCTTTCAGCTCTCTGTACGATCAGCCTTACTCTGTTTGAAAAATATGTGCTTCCCATAACATATTTGGGTTTTGGAGCTGTTTATAAAGTTTTCTAGGGATTGGGCTTTGCATAATAAGTCAGGCTGAAAAAGAGATTATTTGTGCAGAATCTTCATTTGCACATTTATTTGTGTAATGTTCTGCA
>JAHJBD010000038.1 GCA_018813725.1 Nanobdellota archaeon
AATTGGGCTGAAGTTAGCCGGGAACTGATGGAAGAATTAGATAAGAAATTTAGCTAATATTCTCAGGCCGAATTGCTGAAGCAATATCTTTAAGCTGTTCAATAATATGTGGATCCTGTGAAACTAGAGTAGCACAAAAATTCCTTGCATGAATTGCATTTAGACAGTCCACATAAGGGATATTTCTTTCATGGGATAATCTCTTGGCTTCCAAATGTTCTTCTTTTTTTATTTCAATCTTGATCAAAGTATCAGTTAGGAATAACACATTTAATAGATCTTTAATCTCTTCTTCAGAATATCTTTTTTTCAGTTCCCATACTAAAGAATCAGAGTAGTATATCTTATCTTTGCAGGCTAAGATCTTCTGGAATAATTTACTCGCATAAGTACCTAATGGCCTTCCAATCTTACTAAAACGATTTTCATAGAAATCTCTCCAGATACAGGTATCGATCAAATAATATCTTTCTACCATCTTGATCAGTAAGTTGTTTACACTTATATAATTTCCTAGTAGATTTGATAGTTAGTCCTGCCAGAAGTCAAAAGAGTGGATTTAACATCTGGGGCGCTATTAGCCGAACCGACCCATACGAAGTGTTGAAAATTTAGACCATAATATCAGAAAAGAGATTATTCTATCAAATGAGCCGCTTAAAGGCAGATACATTTCACGATATCAAGCAGAATATTGCTGCAGTCAAGAAATCCTTTGATAGAGACTGATTCATCTATCGTGTGGCCTTGGTCAGATTCACCTGAGCCGAAGCAAACACTTATTATGTTTCCATGATTATGGAATATGCTTGAGTCGTTTCTTCCTGGGCGTATCCTGAAGTTGGCTTTGTAGTTGTGAGACAATGCTACCTTTCTTATCAATCCTAACATTGACCTATCATACCCAAAATATCCGTTGTTACAGTAACTGTCTATCTCATAACCCAGCTTGAAATGTTTTTTGCACAAACTGTCTATGGTGTTTACAACCTCTTTTGAATCCTGCCCTGGAAGGATACGGCAGTCTATGCTTATCTCGCACTTTGAAGGCACTAGATTCTTGCCTTCCTCTGCCTTAATCTGGGTTATTGTACTCACAGAGCAGAGATTTACTTTTTTTCCAAGTATGCTGTATGTTTTTTTTAGCTGCCTTATCTTCTTAAAATCTTTGATAAAATCATCTGCCAGATAGATGGGATTTACACCAAGATGCGGCTTTGAGCTGTGGCATGGCCTTCCCTTAACAGTTATCTTAAACCTGCAAGCACCTTTGCACCCTACGCCTATGCCAAGCTTATTACCTTTGAATGTAGGCTCCATCATCAGCCCTTGGGTTGCGTCGATATTCTTAACAGCAAGGAAGCTGCCGTTCTGTTCCATCCTTGAATCCTCCTCATGCACTGAGAAGAGAAATATCAATCTTCTTTTAAGTTTGGCATCTTTAAGCTGTCCTGCTATGTACAGCAATGTTGCAATCCCTGATTTTGTATCTGAAGCACCTCTTCCATATATCCTGCCTTGCTTTTCTACAGGCTTTAGAGCACGTTCTTTCCAGCCTTCGATGCCAACTGTGTCCATGTGTGCGTTCAACAAGAAACCAGGACCTTTGCCGATCTCTAGTAACACATTTCCGTACTTATCTTTCTTTGGTTTAAACCCTTCTAGCTTTAGCCTTTTGATGATATAGGCAGCCACTTTTTCTTCAGATCCATAGCTTGGTATAGATATCAAGGATTTGAGGTCTTTAATTAGGATATTATTGTCCATGATTGTATTAAATGGATAAAGAATATTAAAACCTTCTTAAAATTATTTGCTATTCCTTTCTAGATATTTGAATGCCAAAACAATAAGATTTATATATGAGTTAAGTAAGCTTAACTTTATGGACATATCAAAAGAGGATTATTTGAGGGTAATGTATGAACTGTATGAGACAGAAAAAGCAGGGATCAAGTCGGTTGATGTTGCAGATAAGCTTAATGTGAGCAAATCAAGTGTGTCTCAGATGATCAGAAAATTAAATAAAGGGGGATTGGTGTTCTCAGAACCTTACTCAAAGTTGAGATTTACAGATAAAGGGTTAAATGAAGCAAGGCGGATAATGCATAACCACCGTGTGATTGAGACTTTCTTAAAAAATGTGCTAGAATATGACTTAAGCAAGGTGCATGAAGAAGCGCACTGCCTTGAACATGCTTTCTCAGAGGATTCAATCAAAAGATTGGACAAGTTCCTTAGTCATCCTAAAAAGTCGCCGTATGGAAGGGTAATACCTCATTAAAAGATGAAGACATTAGAACAGTTAGAGAATGGAAAAGAAGCAGTAATTGTAGAAGTTGATTCAGGCTGCGGATTAAAGAACAAGCTGTGCTGCCTGAACATCAGGGAGGGCAAGATCATCAAAAAGGTATTATCACATCCGTTTCGCGGCCCCATCGTCATCATGATAGACAACAGGCAGTGCGCTATCGGAAGAGGGATGGCGAGAAGCATATTGGTGGAAGAAAGATGAAAAAGGTCCTTTTAGTAGGTAACCCTAATGTTGGAAAGAGCGCCTTATTTTCCAGGCTTACAGGAGTGGATGTAATTACAGCCAATTATTCAGGAACAACTGTAGAATATAAAAAAGGCAGGATGAAACTGGAAGGGAAGGAAGCTGAGATAATAGATGTGCCTGGCGTTTATTCTTTGGATGCTTCGTCAAAAGCTGAAGAAGTTGCCATAGAAATGCTGAAGCAAGGCGATATGGTGGTCAATGTTGTTGACGTGACAAATCTTGAGAGGAACTTGTATCTTACGATGCAATTATTGGAAAAGAACATCCCAATGGTTATTGCCCTGAATTTCTGGAATGAAACAAAGCACTGCGGTGTTAAAGTTGATTTGAATAAGCTTAAGAAAATGTTAGGGGTCCCTGTAATACCCACTGTAGCTATAACTGCAGAAGGAGTGCGGGACATTGTAAAGAATATAAAGAATGCAAAAAAGCATTCACTAAAACTCAGCAGCAAGGAAAAATGGGCTAAGATAGGTAAGATAATAAAAGCTGTACAGAAAATACATCCAAGAAAACATACCCTGCTTCAGAGGCTTGAAGACCTGACTATCCATCCTTTAACCGGGGTTCCAATCGCAGCAATTGTAATGCTTTTTCTCTTCTTTACGATAAGGGTCATCGGCGAAAGCCTAATCACATATATATTTGATCCGTTATTCAGCATGTATCTCCCTTTGGTCCAAGGCCTAAGCAGCAGCCTGGGCAAGGGTTTTTTGCACGACCTGTTGATAGGGCACTTGATCGAAGGTGAAGTAGATTTTCTGCAGTCTATGGGGTTATTGACTACCGGATTGTTTGTGCCATTAGCAATGGTACTGCCTTATGTGCTGGCTTTTTACTTTATATTAGGGATACTGGAAGATTCTGGGTACCTGCCAAGGTTAAGCACGCTGGTCGATACAGTGATGCATAAGATAGGCCTGCATGGCTTGGCTATAATACCAATGATGCTGGGTGCAGGATGTAATGTGCCTGGAGTATTGGGAACAAGGATACTGGAAAGCAAGAGGCAGAGGTTTATTGTTATAACATTATTATCGATTGCAATACCATGCATGGCTCAGACTGCGATGTTATATGGCTTATTAGGGAGCTATGGGATTAGGGGATTAGGGGTTGTGTTCCTTACACTGTTTATTGTCTGGATAGTGCTAGGCATAATACTTAACAGGTACATAAAAGGGGAGATACCTGAAACCTTTATCGAGATAACGCCTTATAGGATGCCTAAGATTAAGATATTAACCAAGAAGCTATGGTGGCGGATGAGGGGCTTTATGAAGGAAGCCATACCCTATATGCTATTGGGTGTAATAATCGTTAATGTCCTATATATTCTTAATATGATAACTTTTGTGGGGAAGATAGCTGCTCCAATTGTTTCTGGGATATTTGGCCTGCCGAGAGCAGCAGTTGGTTCATTGATAATTGGGTTTTTAAGAAAAGATGTTGCTGTTGGAATGCTGCTGCCATTAGGGCTTACATTGAAGCAGCTGATAATCGCAAGTGTTGTATTAACCATGTATTTTCCATGTATTGCAACCTTTGTGATAATATTTAAAGAGTTAGGGTTGAAGGATACTATAAAGTCAACACTCATAATGTTAGGTTGTACATTGGCTGTTGGTGGATTGTTGAATCTAGTGCTTTGATTTTTTATGTTAGGCGCTAGTACTTTTTTTGTCAAAAAT
>JAHJBD010000039.1 GCA_018813725.1 Nanobdellota archaeon
TCACCTATCAATGGCAGGCCGGTCTCAGGGTTAAATGCATAATTTACCATATCAGAGCCGCATATGTGCAGATAGTCTATATGGCTCTTTAAGGATAGGATGCTGCTGATTACAATATCATTGCATCTTTTCAGGTCTAAGTGTTTAGGATATTCTTCCTGGAACTGTTTTCTTATTCCTTCCATGTCGCCCTTTTGGCTGTAGGCATCTTTTAGCAATTTTGTATACTTTTTTCTTAAGGCATCCATGACCGCCACCTCATACATATGCTCAAGGTCAAATGTCATCTTGATAGGGATATTTGCATAGCTGATTATCTCAAAAAATTGCTCAGCCCTGGTTAATATTGGCTCATTCAAAGCCAGGAGATTTATCCATGAAGACAGGTTCTCTATGCATATGGTTACAGAAGGATCATATGCTTTCTCAAGATTTGTCACAAAATTCCTTATCGCCTGTTCTCGGTCATCCTTGAATATGTTGATGCTTGGTGGATGCACAACAACCCTCTTTATCTTGTTTGATCTTGCACAGTTTATAGTCTCTTTTAGGACAGCAAGGCTAATACTATCATTGGCCGCAAGGTTAACCGGATTTCCATCATCAAGCTTATTCTGGAGATGGACTGCCACAAAATTATCAAGCTTTTCTTTAAGATCTTTTGATGTCCTTACATACAGCTCAAAAGGTCCAAGCCCCTTTTCAGCAAATCTTGGTATGATGCCAAGATCTCCCTTATAGACAAATCTCATTCAATGTCCTCAAGACGGATGTAATCTCCTTCTTTGATAGGCCTTTTGGCTTTCCTGCCAACAATTTTAGGTATCTCCTTTGCAGACAAGCCTTCACCTGGCCGTTTTACAGTCATCAACTCATCAGTTATAGTTTCTCCTATGCTTATATCCTTAGCAGCCAAAACGCTCTTCCTCATCACTTTGATAAGTTCTGCCTCAATACCTTTTATTTCCCTCTCGCCAGTGCCCAATGCTTTCTCTACTATCCTTATCCCATCTATCATCCTCTTGAGCTCATCAGGCTCCATAGATGCCTTATGGTCAAAACCTTCCATATTCTTATCAAGTGTGATGTGCTTCTCGATACAAACTGCTCCAAGAGCCACTGCAGCGATAGGTATCTCGGTTGTCATAGAATGGTCTGATAATCCTACTGGCAGGCCAAACTCTTTTTCAAGCACATGCATGTATTTAAGGTTCATGTCCTCAGGATTAGGCGGATAAGCTCCTATGCAATGTAAAAGGATAATATTTTTATTTCCATTTTTGATTATTGTATTCACCGCATCACTTACCTCATCAAGTTTTCCAAACCCAGTTGAAATGATGATTGGTTTTCCTTTTTTTGCAACATAAGACACAAATGGCAGATTGGTTAATTCACATGATGCAATCTTATGCGCAGGCACGCCAAGCTCATCCAGGAAATCTACTTCCTTATTGTCAAATGCGCTTGACATGAATATGATCCCCTTATTTGCGCAGTAATCTGCTATCTCTTTGTGCAGCTCTTTAGGGAATTCTATGTCCTTAAGCCTGTTGAAGTCTGGATTATTCCTTGCAACCAGGCTTTCAGCAGTCCAACTCTGAAACTTTGCAACATCAGCTCCTGCTTCAACTGCTATATCAATTAATTTCTTTGCTAACTCAATCTTTCCATTATGGTTTATTCCTATTTCTGCGATAACAAATGTTGGGTTTCCATGACCTATTTTTCTATCGCCAATTCTAATTATCTTTTCCATCATTAAAAACCACCCTAATTGCATTTATAATATACTCAACATCATCATCACTAATCCCAGGCCATATCGGCAAAGTCAGGATCCTCTTTGACATCGCTTCTGTCTTAGGCAGATCCCCTTCCTTGCAGCCAAATTTATCCTTGTAGAATTTCTTCAGATGGATCGGCTCATAATAAACCTTGCTCATTATCCCTTTCTCTGTGAGAAATGCCTGCAGCTTATCCCGCATATCATTATCCTTTAGCATGATAGTGTACATCTGGAAGAAATGGGCAGAATTCTCATAAGGTTCCGGCACTTTAACAAACTCTTTAAGGCCATTGTTTAATCTAAGACCCGCCTTAATCCTCAATCCTATTATCTTATCAAAATTATTTAGCTGTGACAATCCCAAAGCAGCACACATCGTAGGCATCCTGTAATTATACCCTACATCAACATATTCATGGTCCTTTGTTGAAGAAAAATAATCCACAGCCTCCTCAACCCTGCCATGCGACCTGATAAGTTTCATCTTCTCAAATATCTCTTGATCATCGGTAATTACGGCTCCGCCTTCTCCTGTTGTGATAAGCTTGTTCTGGCAGAAACTGAGTGCAGCTGCCTGCCCAAATGTGCCGCACATCTTGCCGTTCTTTTTTACGCCAAGAGAATGGGCATTATCTTCAAGCAGTAGTATCCCGTTATCATCTGCAATCTTCCTTAGCTTTTCTATATCTCTTGATACGCCGCCAGCATAATTGAGAGTCAAGATTGCAGCCGTATTTTTATTGATCCTTGATTTGACATCTTCAGCATCAAGGCCGAAAGTTACATCTTCAGATTCAGCAAAAACAGGTACGCCGCCAGCAAGAACAACTGCATTTGCAGTTGCTATGAACGTAAATGTAGGAACGATAACTTCTTTGCCATTGACATCATAGGCACTCAGCATAGTATGCAGAGCGCTTGTCCCAGAATTAAATGTCAGTGCATACTTCCTTCCTGTAAATGAAGCAAGCCTTTTTTCAAATTCAACTATCTCAGGCCCAGTAGCCCAAAAGCTTCCTCTCCTGATTACTTCGTCAACTGCCTTGACATCATTCTCTTCCCAGTATGTCTTGAATAATGGTATTTTCCAAGTCATTTTAAGATATCTCCAATATTTAGGCTAATCTTTGGTTCAATATCTAATAGCAATAAACTTGCATCCTTTGTCTTAACAATTGCCCCATCTTTATAAATCTCAACTATCTCACCATTTTTGCAGTTATCATATCTTTTGTTATTGATAATTGATTTCCAGATTGTAATCTTTTGGCCTTGTAAAAATGTAAATGCTCCTGGGTATGGATGCGTTAGTGCCCTTATCCAATTATATTGTTCAAGTGATGTTTTATTCCAGTCAATTATTCCGTCTTCTGGTTTCCTTTGTTTTGTATATGTTGCAAATGCTTCTTGTTGGGGTATTCTTTTCAATGTTCCTTTTTCAATATCTTCAATAACTTCAATACAAATCTTAGGATATAGTTCCAACGTTTTTTTGTATACATCAAGGACATCATCTTGCATCCCTATTGGTACTGATTTTTGGCTTACAATATCCCCTGCGTCAAACTTATCAAGCATGATGTGCGCAGTAACACCGACCTCTTTTTCACCATTGATTATTGCCCAATTTAATACTGCACCACCACGATATCTTGGCAAAAGCCCTCCATGAAGGTTTATTTCGTATTTTGCCTGGCCAACAGGTATTTTCTTTCTATAACCCACTGAAAGAATGATGTCA
>JAHJBD010000040.1 GCA_018813725.1 Nanobdellota archaeon
ATTTCTTCGCTTGAATCAATAGACATCCCGCTTTTTGCTTTGATCTCAGATGTTAATCTTGCGGGACCACATGCTATCTCCAATAAATCTCTATTTTGGGTATATCTATTGATTATTTCAATTTGGTTCTTATGCGCCACAGCATACATAGGTTGTTTGAATCGGATATCTATATAGTTCTTAGCAACATCTTCTTTACGATAATACTCTTTTATCAGTTCTGGATTCTCAATTTTGTGACCTGATTTCATATCGTATGCAAAAGAAGTTGGCTTTATAAATGTTATTGTAACCATTAGTTTTATAAATCATACTTTACTTTAGAGAGTAGTATGAAAGTCTCTGTCGTTATAATTTTTAAAGAGTATAGAAAGAAAAAACTATTTAGGCTACTGAATACTCTAAAGTCGCAATTAACGATAAATACAGAAGTAATCTTGATCCATGAAAGCAGAAATTCTATTGAAATCAATAGTCTCCCAATTAAGGTCAGATATGTAAAAGTAAAGGAAAACCAAGGAATACCATACAACAGAAATCAAGGGATTAAAAACTCCAAAGGAGATGTTATTGTTTATATTGATGATGACTGCTGGGTGCCCAAAAACTGGCTTTATTCCATACTTGAACCATTGAAGGACAAAAAAGTATTAGCAGTCACCAGCGGAACGCATGTCCCTAAATCAAATCTGATCGGGGATAGCATAGCTGCACTTGGTTTTCCAGGAGGAGGCACTCTAGGCTTTTCAAATGTGTGGAAGGTAAAGGCCGGTCTGACAAATCATCTAGCTGTTGGGAATTGCGCGCTGAGAAAAACTCTTTTTGATAAAGTTGGATTATTTGATGAGTCTTTAAAGTTAGGTGCAGAAGATGCAGAATTATCACACAGGATGGAGAAATTCGGGATACTTATTGTGTACGCGCCAAAAGCTTATGCTTTTCATGAAGCAAGAAGCACTTTAAGATCTTTTATCAAATGGCAGATCCGTAGAGGGAACGCAAATTATCATTTTAAGAAAAAAGTAGGAGATGTTTCAGGTTTTGTCAAATTACGATTATGGTCAACAACAAATATCCTAAAACACAATATTTTTAACTGGAGATTACCGTTGATCATTAGCTTATTAGGATTAAGTTTCATATTACAGCAGATTGGTTATTATCAGGCAAAAAATGGCAGATAAAATATTAGTTAGTGTTGTAATCCCATCATATAATTCACAAAAATATCTTGGGAAATGTTTAGCTAGTTTAAAATGCCAACAAACTTATTTTGGATATGAAGTGATTATAGTGGATAGTTCAAGGATAAAACCTAAAATTAGTTATGGCAAGTTAATCCATCTAGATAAGAAAACCCTGCCTGGGGGTGCTAGAAACATAGGTGTAAAGAATGCACGTGGAACCATCATCGCCTTTATCGATGCTGACTGTATAGCAGATAACAACTGGCTAGCAAATGGTGTAATAGCTATGCAAAAATGTGACATTGTAGGCGGCGGAGTGGCAAACGCAAATCCAGGTATTGTTAGCAACGCAGATCATATCTTAACTTTCAATGAATTCTTGCCGACAATGCCAAAACGCAACCTTAATTTTATGCCAACATGTAATCTTTTTATTAACAAAAACACTTTCAATAAGATTGGTGGTTTTCGTGATGATATAAAAGCAGGAGAAGATACCATATTTGGATATGAAGCAGCAAAGAAGTACACTCAACTTTTTGATCCTAGGATACTTATACATCACCACAATCGGACAAACTTTAAAAGTTTTCTAAAACACCACAGGAACTTTGGTATTCACTCAGCTATGCTGCGTAGAAAACTTGATCTTCCTGGCAAATCCTTTGCAAAATATCCTTTTCTTGTCCCAATTGTTCCGTTTGTCCGGTATTTGAGGATAGCATTACGTATCAAACACAAAGTAAGCTTTTTAATATCATCACCTATTATCATGATTGGCCTGCTGTCATGGAGTGTAGGTTTTATAGAGGGATTAAGATGAATTATCTATCAATGATCAAATATATGTTCAACAAGAAAACAAAAGGGCCTATTCAGCTGATCCATTTTGTGACTTCAAGGTGTAACGCTAGATGTGAGCACTGTTTTTACTGGAAGAATCTGAATCAGAATAATGATTTAACATTAGATGAAATTAAGAAGATAACTAAAACATTACCTGATTTAAGGTTTCTTTTGATAAGCGGTGGAGAACCTTTCCTAAGAAAGGATTTAACTGGTATTATCTCATCATATTGCGATAACACAAAAACACAAGAAGTATCGATCCCAACAAATGGGTTGCTTAAGGAAAAGATAGTGAGTGATTGTAAGACAATACTAAATAAATATCCAAAAGTTATCCTAAATATAGTTATCTCGCTTGATGGTCCAAAAGAGAGCCATAATAAGATACGGGGAGTGGACTGCTATGATAAGGCTATTGAAACTTTTAACGAAATTAAAAAACTCAAGATATATTCCAATTTCAAGTTATCAATAGTCTCTACACTTATGTTATCAAATCAAG
>JAHJBD010000041.1 GCA_018813725.1 Nanobdellota archaeon
GCACTTGCCTACAAATTAAGAAGATATGCAAGCAAAGACCACACTGGAAGGCAGTGGGGCGCTTGATGCATAAACTTTAAATACCCTTTAATCCAATTTGTTATTATGCAAGAGCAATTTAACAATATTAAACAAGAGTACGAGAATTTCTACAGGTCATTAGTGCTGCAAGGCAAATTTGCAGCCAAAGACACAGGTGTCGGCTTTTGGGGCCCTGCTGTTTCAGACGAGATTCTCGAAGCCTTCAAGAGACTAAAGATTAAAGGCCATTTTCTTGACCTTGGCTCAGGCGATGGAAAGGTTGCGATGATCGCATCACTTTTCTGCGAACGTGTGGTTGGAATAGAATATGATCCCTTGCTTGTGCTAAAAGCCCAAGAAGTGAGAAAGAAATTTAGCCTGCTTAACGTATCTTTGAAAAACCAAGATTATTTTGAACATGACATCTCACACTATGATTATGTCTTTGTGAATCCAGACAAGCCATTTTTCCGCGGCCTTGATGCTAAGCTTGAGACAGAATTAAGAGGTAGATTGATTGTATACAGCAATCATTTCTTCCCTTCAACACTAAGACTAAATGACCAATTCAAGGTAAATGACACGACAGTGAGCGTCTACTCAAGATGAGAATTGAGTCTAACATAAAAAAGTTCTATATATACAGGATATTCAGCAGTTTCACATTCTTCTTGCCAGTATACTACCTTTTCCTTCTAGAAAAAGGCCTTAATCTTACAGAAGTATTGATAGTACAAGCAGTCTTTTCAATGACTATAGTCTTAAGCCAGGTGCCAAGCGGCGCATTTGCTGACATTGTTGGAAAAAAATACGCATTAGCGCTCTCAAACTTCCTTTACCTCATCTCGCTTATATTGATAACATTTGCCCAGTCTTTCTGGACACTAGTCTTCACAGAGATATTATGGGGTATTGCTACAGCGCTTTGGCTGTCATCAGGATCATCTTTCATATTCGACACGCTAAAAAACTTAAAGAAAGAAAAGCAGTTCAAGAAGATAGACGGCACTGCTTATGCTATCACGCTATCGCTCTGGGGCATCTGTTCATTAGCAGGTGGATATATCGGGGCATTTTACGGTTTATCATGGACATTATACCTCTCTTTACCGACGATATTCATCTCAATGTTCATACCCTTATTGTTCAAAGAACCAAATGTAAAAGAAAAAAGGACCTTATCACAATATTTTGGTCAGATCAAAGATAGCATAAAGTTTGCTTCCACGCATAAGATGCTTCGTCTTTATCTTCTTTATTCAAGCATAGTAGTTGGAGTATTGATGATATCTTTTCCAGTAAGCCAGCCGTATCTTGTTGAAAAGGGCCTACCCATCCAATTATTGGGCTGGTTCTTTCTTATAGGCTCAGGGATTGGGGCGATAGGTGCAAAACTTGCGCACAAGATAGAGCCTTTGATAGGATACAAAAGATCATTATATTATGTGATGGTCATACCATTGGTTTTCTTCTTTGTGTTATTTATAACAAAAAACCTTATTCTCTCGATAATATCCTTATGGATTGTGTCTATTGTTGAGCCTTTCTCTTTTCCCATAATAAACAATTATGTTAACACTCATTCTGTCCCTAATGAACGTGCGACATTGCTTTCATTGAGGCATTTTGGGCAAAACCTGGTATTTGCTCTTTCTGCTCCATTGTTAGGGCTTTTCGGAGATCATTTCGGCACAATTAGCCATATTTATCTAGGCATCTCAATAATATTCATACCGATAACCATAATCTTCTTTTTAGTGCTTAGAAAAAAAGCATTACGTTAACATTCTTAAGAAGCTCATTATTGATCTTGATAGTGTTCTTATCCATCACTTTGATGCTTCCAAGATTGCTAAGCAGACGAGCAAGATTATTATCTTCATTTGGCTTAACAGAATCATAAAATATCTCATCACCAATAAGTTTTGGATTGGCAAGTGCATAGCTCCCTATAGGTGTATGTATTGCTGCACCCAAAAGGTTTTTTCTTATCAACGCTGCATGCCTGCTTGAATTCTTTTCAATGACACTTAGATACTTTTTGGCGAGCTCGTTAGATTTCTCACAATTAAAACTGCATGGAAAATGATGCAGCAAAGTGTAGTCAAAATACCTCATGGCAATATTATTATAGAACGGAAACATGAATCCATCAGATGCAGACAATGTTGCAGGCAATAGGTCATTATCCTTTTCCTTAAATTCTGATTTATTAGACTCAAAGAACTTGCAGCAGCATTCAGGATAACCAAGTGCAAGTCCTAGATTATAATCATCTCCATTAGCTTCAAGGTTCTTTGCTTTAGCTGCCAATTCTGGATTCTTAGATACATAAAACAAAGATCTACCTTCTTTTGCTTTCTCACCTTTGTTGGAATACTGGCCCTTATCCAATCTTTTTATCTTAAAATCAGCTTTCTCAACACACAATCCCAGACTCTTCAGATACAGATAAACGTCCTCTTCTGATATAATCCTGCTAGCAGGCTTTGCATCCTTAAGCACAAGAAAAACTTCCAGCGCTTTTATCAGGCTTCCAAGCTTAAGGTGCAGTTCGTCAATCATAAGTATGATAATTAGACTAGATATTTAACCTTTATCATAAAATTTATATATAAAACACCCTAAGAACAAGCTATGAGAAAGAAATCTCAGGGGCTTTCCCTGAATGTCATAATAGTGGCAGCTTTAGCATTGATCGTCTTAATCGTATTATGGGCAATATTTACTGGCAGGATGGGCTCTACCTCAAAAGAATTGCAAAGGTGCAGAGGTGAATGTGTATTAGAAAGCCAATGCACAGCTCCTGACCTATCTTTTGATAAAAGCGTTTGCCCGCAAGTAATACCCATGCCTGCTCCATCTGGAGCATCAAGCAGGTACAGGATCCCCGCTGGAGGTGATGTTGTATGTTGCGTAATATGATGCAAAAGACTATCATCTTAATTTTAACCATAACTCTGCTTATACCTGCAACCTTTGCACTCATCGACTATAAAGAAAATTTTATTGAAATTGGTTTTGACCTAAAAGAGCCAATACAAGAGGAAAAGCTTGAAGGTTGGCTAAAGCAGATATCATTAGACGAGTATATTTTCATAGGTCTAGAAGGCTTAAAAGGCCGATATACAGATGCTCAAATACTAGATATTTCCAATGGAATATACGAAAAACTGAGCCAGAATGATTACAAGTGCGGTGTACTTGTCCTTTACTTTGAATCTCAGGACCCTGAAGTTATCCTATACGGAGATTGCATGTTAACAGACGCAAACATAGGTGACCTAAAGCTCTTTATTACAAACGGCAAGATTGCAGAAACACTTAACCTGATCTATGCAAATATCGTGACAGGAAAGAGAATAAAATCCCCAAATTTTGCACCAACCATAAGCGTTACCGGTAACCTGGTCACATTCGGTAACACCAAAGATGGCTTTATCTTCAATCCGATAGTGCTAAACGAGGGTGAAGGCGCTGATTCAAGCCAAGTTACACTGGTCTCCAGAGGCATTAATCAAGAAAAAGCATTCAAGCTTAGCCACAGGGTGATTGTTGAAGACGATAATACTAAGGGGGATGTGATGAAGGACCATATCAGTGTCGGAGAAAGCGATAATCAAAAGCTTACTATTGATACCGGTTCGATAAGCGATGACCAGCTGC
>JAHJBD010000042.1 GCA_018813725.1 Nanobdellota archaeon
ATAAATAAGCTTAAAGAAAAAGGGATAATCAAGCAGTTCCACACAGTAATAGATGTAGGCAGATTAGGGTTTATCTCATTCAGGGTATATCTAAAACTGCAGAATACTGATCCTCAAAAAGAGGCAGAGATAATCCAATTCCTTAAAGAGCAAAAAGCAGTGACCTGGTTAGTTTCAATCGATGGCGAGTATGATATAGGGATGTGGATTGCTACTATATCAATAAAGGAGATGAACAATATCTGGAAGGAGATCCTAGACAAGTATGTGAATTACATCGATAAAAGGTGGCTTACAGTATTTACAAGGGTCTCTTACTTTCCTAGGGCTTACCTTATTGAAAAGAAACAAAACCTTGAGGAATATGTGTTTATCACTGAACCCGAAGATATTGACTTAGACCAAAAGGATATTGAACTGATCAAGCTCCTTGCCCCAGATGCGAGAATCTCGATATTAGAGCTTGCCAAAAGACTGAAAATTACACCAAAAACTGTCGCCTCAAGAATAAAAGAGCTTGAAGCAAAGAAAGTTATCATCGGCTATCGGACAATGTTTGATCTTGAGAAGCTGGGGTACCAATACTTTAAGCTGCATATAAACCTGCACAACACAAGCCAAGAGAGGATTAAAAATTTTGGGGGATATGTAAAATCTCATCCAAACATAATATTTGATAATGAAGTGTTAGGAGGGGACGATCTTGAGATAGAGATACAGGCGACCTCTTTGCAGCATTTTAGAGATATTGTTGATGACATCAAAAAGCGATTTTCAGAGATAATCAAGAATCACAGGTATATGCTTTTTTACAAGGAGCATAAATTCTTGTTCTTTCCTTCTTGATTGGATATTAAGAAAAATAAATGCGAAAGAGTAGGGTGCGAGAACATAAGGGCAGTATGCCCTGTATCAACCCTCAAAAGCTTTCTCATAAACTCGAAAGAAAAAATGCGGAGAGTAGGATTCGAACCCACGTAAGCACTAAGCTAACAGGTGACTTACGTTTTAAAAACGCCCTAAGCCTGTCCCGTTTGGCCACTCCGGCATCTCCGCATGATTAGCTTGTAATCCCAAATGATTTAAAAATCTATCTGTTGAATTGAAAGAATTTAAAATGCGGCAGCCGAGATTCGAACTCGGGTGAGAGCCTTTTTGCAAGAAAAGACCAGGAAATTTTGGATTTCCGCTGCCTTGGCAAGGCCCTATCATAGCCACTAGATCACTGCCGCATGATGATGGGCTCATCCGGAATTTCACGCATTAAGCATAACTTAACACGACTTGAACCGGAGACCTTCGCCTGTCCTATGGCAATTCCCTGTCTACGAGACAGGACCCTTGTAAGGGCGACGTTCTAGCCACTGAACTATGAGCCCATAATGGTCTGAGAATTACAAAGCGGTTTAAAAATGTTTCTGAAAAGCAATAGTTTTTCAGAGACTAAAAAACACTTTGTGTTTTCTATGTTTTGGAATTCATGATGAATTACAAAGCCAGAAAAACATAGGGTGTTTCTGTTCAAAGTAACAAATCCTAGTCAATAAATTTATATAGTTTACAGCCGAGACTTCTCATTATGACTAAAAAAGAAGGCCATGAGCAGATATTTGATATCTTGTTTGAAAAAGACGAGATAACTTGGCAGACCATCATCATGGAACTGGTCAAATCCGGTGACATGGACCCATGGGATGTTAATGTATCGCTGCTCACAAAGAAATATCTTGACATGTTAAAGCAGCTGCAGCACCAGGATTTTAGGGTATCTGGAAAAGTGCTGCTTTGCGCAGCTATGCTCCTTAAGATCAAATCCAACAGGCTTATGGGTGAAGACCTAGCTAACCTTGATAGGCTGTTTTCAGAGCCAGAAGAGATTGAAGAACTGGATTTTGAAGAGGATTACAGCCACTTACAGTTAGGTGATGAAAAGCCTACATTGATACCAAGGATGCCCCAGCCAAGGAAAAGAAAGGTTTCTGTATATGACCTTGTTCATGCTCTTGAACAGGCACTTGAGGTAAAGAGAAGAAAAGTCCTTAGACAGATGCCTCCAACTAATGTTCACATCCCTGCGCAACCAAGGGATATAAGCAAAGTGATAAAAGATGTATATGGCAAGATCAAAGTGTTCTTTTCTTCAAGGAACTCTGAGAGATTGACCTTCAGCAAGCTCATACCTTCTGAATCCAAGGAAGATAAGATATATACTTTCATCCCATTACTACATCTTACAAACCAAAGAAAGATAGATGTTCACCAGTTCCAGCATTTTGGCGAGATTGAGATAGAGCTTAAGATGGCTGAACAAGAAGTGAACAAAGAGCTTGGCCTTAAGTAAACTTTTTAAAGCATACTGTGTTTTTAGAGCATATGGCAAAGAGAATATGTTTGATAGCTGGATCTGCTAATCCTGTATTAGCTAAAGAGATTTCTAAGTACCTTAACATACCATTGACACCTGCAGATGTGAAAAAGTTCAATGATGGCGAGAGTTATGTGCACATTGAAAAAAGCGTGCGTGGATCTGATGTTTTTGTGATTCAGCCAACAAGCCCAGATGTAAATGATCATATGATGGAGCTTTTGATCATGCTTGATGCACTAAAGAGAGCAAGTGCTCATGAGATTACAGCAATAATCCCATATTACGGTTATTCAAGACAAGATAGAAAAGCAGCTGCAAGGGAACCGATCAGCGCCAAGCTTATCGCTGACCTACTGACAAAAGCTGGGGCTGACAGGGTTGTGACATTTGACCTTCATGTTGACCAGATACAAGGGTTTTTTGATATACCTGAGGATAATCTTGAAGCACTACCATTGATAGCTGAATACATCATGGAAAAGGAGCTGAAAGATTTTGTCATTGTTGCGCCAGATGTTGGCGGAACAAAAAGGGCAAGAAGGCTTGCAAAGATATTGGACGCTCCTTTAGCAATAATAGACAAGAGAAGGCCAAGCCATAATGAATGCGAGGTCATGAACATAATCGGTGAAGTCGAAGGAAAAACGCCAATAATCGTAGATGATATTATTGATACAGCAGGTACGATCACTAGCGCTGCAAAAGCTTTGATGGAAAAAGGCGCAAAAGAAGCGTATATCTGCGCAACACATGCACTTTTTTCAGGTCCTGCTTACGAAAGGCTAGCTGATAAATCTGTTAAAGAGGTCATTGTTACAAACACTATAGCTATACCAAAGAATAAGGTCACTGAAAAGATAAAGATCATCTCTGTAGCTAGCTTACTAGCAGAAAGCATCAAAAGGATATATGAAGGAGAACCTATGGGTGTATTGTTCGAGAACATGTACACAAAGATGAAGAAAAAATGAAAGAAGATATAAAAGAGAAATACATGGAGTATAAGATGCTTGCTCAGCAGATTCAAGAGCTCCAAAAACAAGTGGAGAATATGACAGAGCAGCAAGCTGAAGTTAAAGGCATGATCCAGGGTCTTGATGACCTTAAGAAAACTAAGCAGGGTACTGAGATATTGTTCCCTATAAGTTCAGGAATATTTACAAAAGCGACCATCAAAGACCCAAATGAACTTTTGGTAAATGTTGGGAGCAATGTCGTTGTGTCAAAAGATGTTGAATCTGCTAAAAAACTTCTAGAAGATAATATTGAAGAGATAAAAAACACGCAAGCGCATCTGCTTGCTCAGGTTGAGATCTTTGCTGAGAAAGCGGTTAAGCTTGAGAAAGAGATTGAGGCTGCAACCCAATAAAAATGTTCAAATTCTTAAAGAATAAGCTAAAGGAAGGCATCGCAAAGCTCTCAAAGGATATTGATGAGCAGGGTGAAGAGGAGATAGTTGAGGAAGTTACCCAGCCTGAGGTTAAGAAAAAGGGATTTCTAGGTAAGATTTTTTCAAAGAAAGAAGAAGTTAAAGAAGAGCCTAAGTTTGAACAGGTTGTTGAGAAGAAAGAGGAGATCAAACCAGTGAGGGTAGAGCCTAAAGTTGAACCAGTTGTAGAAAAGAAACAAGAAGTAAAACAAGTTAAGGAAGAACCAAAGGCCACAGAAAAACCAGCAGTGGTAGAGAAACCTAAAGAAAAGGTTGTTGAAAAGAAAGAAGAAGTAGAACAAGTTATTGTAAAAGACGAAGTAAGACCAGTCAAAGAAAAACAAAAGGTTGAAAAAGTCATTGAGAAGGAAGAATTAAAAGTTGAACCAGTTGTTCAAAGGAAAGAAGAGATAAAACAGGTTATAGTCAAGAAAGAGAAACCAAAACCAGTTAAAGAAGAAGTAATAGTCGAACCAGTAATTGAAAAGGAAGAAGAAGTAAAACCAGCCAAAGAAGAGCATAAGAGAGGTTTTTTTGGAGCAATAAAGGAAAAGATAGTAACGAGGAAGATTGATGAGCGTAAATTTGAGGAGCTTTTCTGGGACCTTGAGGTTGCGCTACTCGAGAACAATGTTGCAGTTGAGGTCATCGAGAAGATCAAGGAAGACCTTAAGGTTAACCTTACTAACGTGCCTTTGAAAAGAGGGCAGATTGAAAACATAATCCTAAAGTCATTAAAAGACTCAGTCAGAGAGATACTAGATATTACAGAGATTGACCTATTAAGCAAGATCAAAGAAAAAAAGCCCTATGTCTTATGTTTTGTTGGAATAAATGGTTCTGGAAAGACCACATCAATAGCAAAAGTAGCATACATGCTTAAGCAGAAAGGTTTTTCAGTGGTATTGGCTGCCGCAGACACATTCAGGGCAGCAGCAATTGACCAACTCGGGATACATGCTGAAAGATTGGGTGTAAAATTGATTAAACATGATTATGGATCAGACCCTGCTGCTGTCGCTTTTGATGCGATACAGCACGCAAAAGCAAAAAGCATAGATGTAGTATTGATAGACACTGCTGGAAGGATGCATTCAAACTCCAACCTTACAGATGAGATGAAGAAGATCGTGAAAGTGGCAAAGCCAGACATGAAGATATTTGTTGGAGAATCCATAACTGGAAACGATTGTGTTGAGCAGGCAAAGAAGTTCAATGAAGCCATAGGCATAGATGCTTTGATATTATCTAAAGCTGACATTGATGAGAAAGGTGGTGCTGCTGTATCTGTGAGCTATGTTACTGGAAAGCCGATAATATATATAGGCACAGGACAAGAGTATAAGGATCTGAGCAAATTTGATTCTTCAGTTGTGTTCAACAGTCTTGGGCTTTGAAGTTATCATTAAGTTTTTATATTACTCAATCTAATAATCACAATATGGGAAAAAGAGGTGTTTTCTTATTAGCATTATCCGTAAAGTATTTATATCAGAGTTTCAATAAACAAAATAGGTGATAATCATGACAAAAAAGAAAACCATAGCTCCAAAAAAGGCTGTGAAAAAGACAATGCCTGCTAAAGCGCCTGCTCTTGAAACACTGCCTGTAGAATTTGGCACTGCATTCAAGTATCCGTTCAATAGGCCAGTTGGCATGCTTAACATATTATGGATCTTGCTCCCTATCATTGGCTGGTTCCCGCTTTTTGGATATACCATCAGAATTGTGAAGAATTTTGTGAAAGGCGATTTTTCACAACTCCCATTGTTTCAGTTTGGGTCTGACTTTAAGCTTGGATTTTTCATGTTCCTGAAAGCTATACCATTTGGACTAGCTTATGGAGTGGTAATGAAAGCCCTTTACTACAATGAGGTGCTTTATATGATTGGAGCATTGTTTATAGGCATATTCATACTCCCTATGCTTATGATAAATTTCTATGTGAAAGAGACAATAGCATCATTTTTCGAGGTGTCAAAGATAAATTCTGTTTTTGAAAACCTTGGCGACTATGTAATTGCATTGCTAAAGAGCCTAGCTCTTGGACTGATTTTCCTCGTAATGATGATTATCCTTGTAGGAATCCCAGCAAATGTATTCACAAAGCAGATATTCCTTGCTGATTTTTACAGAAGAAAGGTCAACTAAAGTCAATCTCGCCGTCAAGGTATACGCCTTGATGCAGCTTGACAGGACGCCAGCTGTCCACTACCAAACTGGCATATAGCCATGAAGCCAGCTCTTCTGGATTCCCTATTGTAGCAGACAATCCTATGATTTGAAGATTCTTAAGCAGCTGTTTTAGTATTGTTATCAACACCTCTAAGGTTGGACCTCTGCTAGGGTCATTCATAAGATGTATCTCATCGATGATGACTGTTGACACACGGCTCAGCCAAGGAGTGTGGTGCCTGATAAGAGAATCAAGCTTCTCTGATGTGCAGATTATAAGATCATATTCAGACAAGTATGGGTCACTTGAATCAAGGTCACCAATAGACAATGCTACCCTTACAAGGTGCCCATATTTCCTTTGGAATTCCTTGAATTTCTCAGTTGCCAAAGCTTTTAGCGGAACTATATATATTGCTTTACCCTGATTATTGAGTATTGACTTTAACGCAGCCATCTCTGCTATCAAAGTCTTTCCTGAAGCAGTCGGTGTGCAGACCAAAAGGCTTTTGCCTTCTAAAAGGCCATTGTCTATTGATTTCTTTTGCGATGGCCTGAGTTTGGTTATGCCTTCTTTCTGCAATGCTTCGTATAAAGGTCCAGGAAGGTTATTTTTTATGTCTTTTAGTTCCATAGATGATGGTGGATTGCCAGCTTTAATAAGCTTTTTTAATTACAAAGCCTGAACAAGCAGCGCCCTATACAAAAAGATATAAATAAGTAGCCATAGCAAAAAGTCTGGTGAATAATGCACTCTAAAGAACTTCTCAAATGGCTGGATGAGCATAAGATTGCAGCTGTGGCAAAAAACAGCTTCACACATTACAGGAATGTATTGAAAACTTGCCTTAATACCATGACCGAGCCTATCCTTATAATAGGTGATTATGGATACCCTAACAAAAGGGTTGCAGCACTGATGAGCGCTGGTTATTATTTTGCTGCTAAGAAGATGGGTAAGGATGTCAGAGTGATCATGCAAGTACCAAAGATAAGGGGTGATAGTGCTGATGATGATGTTGTCAAAGCGCTGATGAACCTCAAGTCAGAGAGCATAATTGTCTTATGCCTTTCAAATAAGCTTGGCAAGATGGGCAGCACTGGAAAAAGTTTTCGAAGGTTCAGTTATTCTAAAGGGCATAGGTTCATATCTGCACCAGGGTTAGGAAGCATCAACACAGAAAGGTATATCTCATTGGTAGAAAGTATTGGTATAGATTATTACAAATTACAGAGGGATCAGATAATGCTAAAGAACATCTTGGACTGGGGAAAAGAAGTACATGTCAAGACTGCAAAAGGGACAGATATCAAGTTTTCTATACGCGGAAGAAGAGCGATCTCCAATTCAGGAGATTATTCAAAGCCAGGCACAGGAGGAAATATTCCAGTAGGAGAGGTATACATAGCACCTGTGGAAGGTACTGCATCAGGGAAACTGGTTATAGACGGAACCATCAAGCACAGATGGGGCGCTACCATTGTGCAGGACCCAGTTACGATCTTGATTGAAAAAGGAAAGATTACAGAGATAAGGGGTGGTTTTGAAGCAAAGCTCCTTGAAAGGACATTTGATTGGGCTGCTGCCAATGCCAAGAACAAGGAAAATGTAAGGGTGGTGGGCGAGTTTGGCATAGGGACAAATCCAAAAGCCAAATTGATAGGGGCAACAATCCTTGACGAAAAAACAATCAATACTGCACACATAGCATTTGGATCAAATTATTGGTTTGGCGGCGACATATACTCGATATTACACGTTGATCAGATATTTAAGGATCCGATCATAGAAGTTGACGGCAAAAAGATAAATATTTAAATGAGCTTTCTTAAGAGTAGGTTATGGAACTGAGAAAAGACTATATCCTGGACAGGTGGGTCGTTGTTGCGAAAAGCAGAAGCAAAAGGCCTAAAGAATTCAAGAAAGTAGAACACAAGAAAGAGGGTATCTGTTATTTTTGCCCAGGAAGCGAGCAGTTGACACCGGCCGAGATAGGAAGGGTTGAAGAAGACGGAAGATGGATACTGCGATGGTTCCCAAACAAGTTTGCAGCTGTTGAACCCAAAGGTGGGTCAAAAGTTGTCAGAAAACAAGATCTGGTCAAGGCTAATGCATATGGGTATCATGAAGTGATTGCTGAGACCAATGACCATAATCAACAGTTGTGGGACCTTGATAAGGACCATATTGTAAGATTGCTGAAAGTGTATAAAGACCGTATCAATAAGCTTAGCAAGAAAAAGAATATCAAATATGTGCTGATTTTCAAGAATCATGGTAGAGAAGGTGGCACATCGCTGATACATTCTCATAGCCAGGTTGTTGCTTTATCTAAAGTACCGACAGATGTAAGTGAAAAGGCTGAGGCTGCATCAAAGCACAAAAAGTGCCCATACTGCAGGATAATAAAGACTGAAAGCAGATCTAAAAGAAAATGTTTTGAGAACAAAAGTTTTGTCGCGATCGCACCATATGCTTCAAGGTTTAATTATGAGGTTATGATAATGCCAAAGAGGCATGTAAAGAGCATAAGTGAATTAAGTGATGATGAGTTAGCAGATTGGGCCCAGATAATGGCAAAGGTATATGCAAAGCTTAGGTTCATGGGTGCATCGTTCAACCACTTTATACATTATGCTCCAAAAGGGTCAAACCTTCATCTTCAGATGGAGATATGTCCAAGGATAGCAACATGGGCAGGTTTTGAGATAGGGAGCGGAATCATAATCAATTCAGTAAGCCCAGAAGATGCTGCTTCATTCTACAGAAGTTCTTCATGAAGCTCAACAAACATTGCAGCGCTCCAGCTTTGAGCAAGGCATCCTTCTGACTTAAGTTTTGAGGAAGAGCTTAATTCTGCATGATGCCCGATGGCACCCATTGTAATTATCTCTTTTGAAGAAGCAGCGTAGATCTTGTCTATATAGCTCTTGAACTTTTTCTTATCAATCCGGTTCATGACAATCGCTGCAAGATTATTGATCCAAAACCATGAATCACCATTATGATAGCTTAATGAGATCTCACCTGTAGAATTTGCCAAATATCTTGGATCTGACTTGTCTATTGTTGAAAGACCACCCCAACTGTTCCACAGCTTAGGCAAAGCATAATCAAAACAAGATATCCATTCTTTTTCTGAGAGAAGTTCTGGATAGATGTAAGCTGCAATAAAGAGATTTGGCCTTATTGTCTTGTCATTAAGCTGATCATTTAGATATTTGCCGTTCCAGAAGTTTTTCCTTACATGAAACTTGAGGTTTTTTTCCATCAGTTTATACTTTGCTTGAGGTGTGAGCTTAAAGCATAACCTGTACATATTTAGCATCAGTGCCTGGATCTCTATGCTTGCCCCTTTCCGAGGTATAGAATCCATCCATGTCTCTTTTTCCTGGTTGTATATCAGAAATTCTTTTGAATATCTCTTTTTTATCTGGTCTATTGAATAAATCAGCTTATCTTTTAGCATTTGTCTTTCTTGAGCTGATAACAGTTCTAACATCTCTTCTGCTCTTTTATATATCCACCCTATCGCATCAGCGCTGGTGAAACTATCACCTATTTTTGCCCTTGTCCTTCCATCATCTGAGATGTTTGACAACTGCCTTAGAAGAATTTTCTTGGCAGTGTTTTTTTCCAATGCTTTCAATGATATAGCCTCATCTCTGAACCAAACCTGGAAAAACCAAGGCAAACCTGCGTACAGCCCATTGCCATTGTACAATGAATTGACTGAATACTTTGCACAAGAATATGCTGAATGATCTTTTATTACAGGAATTGTTGGATTTTTTATCTTTGCCAATGCTGCATCTTTATCTTCAGAGACTGAGATGATCAGGCTTGAGGTGTTTAAGGATAGTGCATGAAATACATATCTGGAATAAGGAGGGGATGTCCTGGCCAGGTCTTCAGGATAATGGTTTTCACTCCATGCGCTTTTCAGCTGATAATCTGCTGTGTCTGATTTTATTACGATAAACAAAGAGTATTCTTCATCCCCATCTGAAGGATCTTCCCTTGAGTCTGTCCTTTTTGTGAATTTTATTATGATCTTTCCATCTTCTGCCCAGGTCTCAAAGAATCTGCCAAACTGCTTTGTATCATAAGGCGGCCTTGGGTCAAGTATTATTTCCACTTCTGCCTTTTTATTAAGATTGTAGTGCAGGCAACTGTTAAGAAAATAAGTCTCTTTTAGGTTTCCCCTGTGCCTTGTAAAGTGGTTGATACGGTTCTTGACATCTGTCAATTCACCCTGTACTTTTATATCTTCAATGACCTTAAACAAAATATCTTCGAAGAAGAAGATCCCTTGGTAACGACTTTCAGGGGCCTTACCTAGCAAGAGAAAATTACCTTGGCTTGAAAGCAGGGTCTTGGCATCTTTGGTTATGCTGCCATAACTGGGTTTCATTTTGACATTGCTGCGTTCTGAGCTTCAAGATAATTTATGATAAGATTCTTCCAATCAAGAAGCCTTACAAAATGCTCAGCAGTGATTTTGTTTTGGATCCGTTCTTTTGTTGGAAGATTAGTGTAATTGTACATTGCATCTGTAAGTTGAGATACTACTTCTGGATATGTTTTACCCCTTCTTTTGATGACCCAGATTCCAGGATTTTCTTTTGTCTTGATATTCTTTTCTGCAAATATACCAAACCCAGCAAGGTCTGTAGTTATTGAAGGAACACCATGAGCTGCACATTCAAGCGGAGTATATCCCCATGGTTCGTAATAGCTTGGGAAAATACCAAGATGGCTGCCCCATATTGCAGGATAATAATCAAGGTCAAGCAGCCCGTCAGATGATGAGATATAAGTAGGGTAAAAGATAACCTTGACATTGTTCTCTTTCTTGTTATCAAGACCGTTCTTGATCAGAGACTTAACTATGATATCGTTATCTGCGCAAAGGTCGTGTGTCACAACTGAAGGAAGCCCTTTTTTCTTGAATGCAAGGATGTGCTTTTTCATGTCAAACAGGAATTCTTCGCTGAAAACGTTTGATTTGTTCGGCAGCTGCTGGTTTGCAAGGCTATAGACTATCTTTTGCCTTACAGTGCTCATATAATCATCAACCTCATCTTCAATGTCTTCAAATAATGCCTTGCTCTTGACTATGTCGAGCTTGATTGCCTTGCAAGCTGCAGGGATAAACAAGAAAGCTACAATATTCTTGTCGCTGTTCTCAGCTCTAAGCCTGTCGTTAAGCTTTCCGAGCGATTCGATAAATACATCTATTCCCTTGTTGCTGAACTCATACCTTCCAGAGATTAGGAAATACAGTGTATTTTCCAGGTCAAATGCATAATATGGGAAGAAATAAGGCATAACAAATTCACTGATCTTTGATTTGTAATTGCTGTGCCTTGAGGGTATCTGTTCAAGATTAGGCAAATTTTCGATATCCATGCCGTTGTGCACAAGGAACTCTGGCTTCCTCTTAAGGAGGTGCTCTGCCTCAAGCCCTGTTATCTCTGATACTGTTGTAAAGATATCAGCTGCCTGGGCTGTTGCCCTTTCCATGGTAAACTTATCCTGAATGTGAAGGTTTCTTGCCTCTTGGTCTGGATCTATCTTGTCAAGTATGTCATATAAAGGCCGTTCAGATGCAGCCAAGCTCCTGCCAAGGATCGTAGCATGCGTTGTAAATACTGTACCAACTTTAACACCTTTGTCTTTTAGGTATAATATTGGAGAGCCGGCAAGCCATTCATGGCAATGCACAACAACTTTTGGGCATCCTACGATCTCAAGGAACTTTTCAATAAGCTTTCCCACTGCCCATCCCCAGACAACTGGCTCGTCAAACTCATTTGAGGAGTACAAAGAATCAACCTTAAAACTATCCCAAAGCCTTGTCTTGATCCCATCCTTGTGCTCCATAAACTTGAAATAATCGATCAGAACAACCTTTGGCCTACCCTTGATATGCCACTCACCATAATAGCAATCTATCCCTTCTTTCTTAAGCTCATCAAATACCTTTTGCATGTTTTCAGAAGGAGGCTCTTGAGAGAATTCAGTCTCTGCCTTATCATGGAAATAAGGGCCTATCAGGAATAGATTATCATAATACCCCATTATCTGAGCAGTCTTGCTTTGGATTACAGTGTATATGCCGCCTACTTTATTGCACACTTCCCAAGATACTTCAAACAGGCAGTTTGCTTTTGCTTTCATTCTATCAACCTCTTTTTATAAGTTTAATCCGCGATACTTTTTGCCGATAAGATGGCCGGCAAGCTTTTTGTATTGGACCGATAATCTTTTTCTTGGTGCATATAATGTGACTGGTGTTGAATATGCCAAAGCTTCACTGGCTTTGATCTCTTCTGGCAATGCTGCCAATACAGGAACACCTGTAATATCCTCAATCTCTTTATTTGTCAGCTCATAGCCCTTATTTCTGACCCTATTAAGCACAAGGCCTATGATAGGGGTATGTTTTTGCTTTGCGACCTTTATCGCGTTCATTGTGGTATATAGTGTAGGATAATCAGGAGAAGATACCACAAGCAGCTCGTCTGCTGCGACGATCGTGGACAATATCTCGTCGTTAAGATTTGGTGATGAATCGATTATGATGTTATCATAATACTCCCGCAAAGACTGGATCTTGTCCCTAAGAAGATAAGGGTTTACTTTTATGTTATTCAAAGAGCCTGGAAGTATATGAAAACCAGACGGATGAGAATATATGGCTTTTGTTGCTGGGATCTCATCATTTAGGACATGATGCAATGTATATCTTGGATTTACAAGGCCAAGATGCAGGCCAAGATTTGGTGCTGAGAAATTTGCGTCAACAATCAAGGTCCTTTGGTTAAAGCTGCTTGCCAAAGCTGCACCTATGTTTGTTGCTGTGGTTGTCTTACCTACACCTCCTTTTATTGATATTACGCCAATAACGCTCATCTTAGTTCACCTAGCTGCTGCAAGATCTCTTGTTTGCTTGATTGTGACAGTTGATCGATTTCTGTCAGATCTCGCTTCTTTCTGGCCTTATTCAGTCTTCTGCTTATCGCCGCGACAATTTCAGAAGAGGACTTAGCATTATGTATCTGTGAAGCCAACTCTTTATCCTGATACATGTCGCGGACCCAAGCAAAGAAATCATTCCTTTCACGGCTGAAGTGATACCTAAATTTATCTTCAGGCATCTTACGTAATGCTCTTCTTAGGTCTGACAGGTTCTTGAGGACCGTACCATCACATACTTTAAAGATATTTTCATCTGGCACATCCCCTAAAATGTTCAGCTTCAAGCTAAAGCCTCCTTGATCTTTTTTGCCATTGTCTTTTTTGTCTTAACTTTTGAGATTCTTCCTGCTAGTTCATTATTGCCAAATACATCCCGTACCCAATTTGCAAAATCATTCTTTTCTGGGTTAACATGGTGTTTGAAAGAGTCCATATCCATGTCAGAAATCGCCTGCGGCAAATCCTCTAGCTTTTTTACAACTGGTCCGTTGTGGACCCAGAAGGCATGCTGTTCATCAACCTCCATTTATCATCACCTCTTGTTTTAACCTGCTTTTGATATCATTCAATATGTTCATGAATGAGATAAACGCGTCATAGGGGCTATCATACGGATTGAAGTATTTGTGTACATCACCGTCGCTAAACCATTTTGTGCACATGTAATAAAAGTGATCTGATGTCTGGAGCTTTCTCCAGTCAGCTAAAAGAGCTGGATCATCGCTCTGCTTTACGCTGTGTTCTACCCCATATATGTCTCTTAAAGCAGTCTCTTGCATCTTGTTTCCAAGCCATGCACTTAGGTCACGCTCCATATCAGCCCAAGATATGGGACTATGTATGTCTAATTGACCTATTGGTTTATAAATTTTTACTATTTCAGAAGGCGTCTTAAAGTCATTATCAGGGTGTTTCAGCAGCTCTTTTGGAAGGTTTCTTAAGAACTCGAAGATTCCTGTATCTTCCCACTGGTGCTCGCCAAAAGTCTCATAATCCATGAAAAGGTTAATTACATTACCGTTGCCATTGACCTTGTTTGCCCATCTTGCAAACTTTTCTGTAGTGAGAGGGTATTCGTTCCAGCCTTTGTTTGAAAACCTGAAGGAGATGTCATCTGATAATTTGTAATTTCTTAGCAATAGGCTTATTTTTGAAGTAGTGGCTGGCTGATAGAGAAAATCAGGTGACCTCCAGCCTAATACACGATCAGCCCCTTCTGCAAGTATCCCAATATAACCTAAATCTTCAATAAATCTTGCCAATTCGTTATTATATACTAGTTCTGTATTCCTGAATACCTTTGGAGTGTAGTTGAAAAGCTGTTTGATCTTTTGCTTGTGAAGGTTGACCTGCTCAACAAATTCAGCTTTTGAATATAAGAAGGAAAGTGAATGGTAATATGTCTCATCTAGGAGTTCGACCCTTCCTGTATCAACCAGTTTCTTAAATGATTCTAACAATTCTGGCATCTTTTCGATCTGGTCTAAGAATGTGCCTGATAGGCTGTAACTTATCTTGAATCTTGGTTCATGTTTCAATAGGTCTAGCATCAGCTTGTTTGTGGGAAGGTAGCATTTTTCAGCAACTTTCTTCATGATCTCTTGATTCTTATCATTGTCAAAATAATCATGGTTATTCCCAATATCAAACACAGGATACTTTCTTAACCTGAAAGGTTGGTGGACCTGGAAATAAAAGCAGAAACTTACCATCTTATCACCGAATTGTATATATCAACGCATTTTTTTGCAGGAATGTTCCAACTGAACTTTTTTACTTCTTGTGAGCCATTATTTGATAGCTCATGGTGAAGCTCATTGTAACGCAGTGTTGATATGATCTTGTTTGCCATCTCATCTGTGTCCCAGAAATCAACTTTTAGGCAGTGGTCTATGACTTCAGATACTCCTGATTGTTTTGATATGAGCACAGGAGTATTGTTTCGCATCGCTTCCAATGGCACGATGCCAAAAGGTTCTGACACTGAAGGCATAACATAAAGATGAGCCATCTTGTATGCCCTGTCTACTTCTGAGCCTTTAAGAAAACCTGCGAAAAGGAACTTGTGGGCAATTCCCATCTCTGCAACTTTCTCAATAATGTTGGCTTCCATATCTCCTGAGCCAGCCATCACAAAAGTCACATTAGGCTCTGAATCTATGACTTTCTTTGCAGCCTTTAGGAAATAATCAGGACCTTTCTGCAGGGTTATCCTTCCGAGGAATAATACTACCTTATCAAGGCCAAATTTTTCTTTTTTGGGTTCTGTCTCAGGAAATTCTACGGCGTTGTGCACAACATTTATCTTATCAGGATTGATACCGTAATGCTCGATAATCTTATCCTTTGTAAAGTTGCTTACAGCAATCACTGCATCTGCCTCTTGCATACCAAGCTTTTCTGTCTCATAAACATGCTGGTTTATTCCGTTTCCGCCTGTCCGGTCAAACTCTGTTGCATGGACATGCACGACCAATGGCTTTTTGCTGATCTTTTTTGCCTCAATCCCTGCCCTAAAAGTCATCCAATCATGGCAATGTATCACGTCATGATACTCTTCTTTTGCAATCTCCTTGGCTTTTAACGAATAATTGTGCACTTCCTGGAAAAGGTCTTTGCCATATATGCTATCTGGGCTTTTGACATGGTATTTTTTCTGCTTGTATTCTAGGGTTGTCATATAAGGGGTGATGATTGAGTCTATCTCGATAATTTTCTTTGAATCTGCTGATACTATCTTGACATGTTCTGCGTTTTCAATATGCTTTGGAACAACGAAAGTTACATCAATATTATGGTGGCTCAGGCCCTTAGTAAGGCCATAGCAAGCTGTACCCAAACCTCCGCTGCTTAAAGGCGGATATTCCCAGCCAAACATCAGTACCCTCATTCTTCTTTCTCCTTTATTGTCCCTATTGCTTTTTGCAGGTTCTTCTTAAGGTGTTCATCAAGAATCTCCTTAAGCTGTTCATTCACATTGATATTCTTCAATTTACAGAAGGCTACAAACCTACGCCAGGTGTCTTCGTCCATGTCCTTGATAAGCTTGTTAGTCATTGGTTAAACCTGTTAATCTGGTTAATAGAGTTAAACTAGTATAAAAACTTTACTGTTATCCTGGCTTTGGCTTAAACCCTCCCCTAATTAATCATTTTAGAGATTATCATATAAAAAACTTGTGATAGTATGAAAACATGAATTATCTTGACAAGAAAAAGACAAATAGAAAGAAAAAATGAGACTTACACCTTTAGTTCACTGACCTTATTCACACAGTTCTCGATCTTGCCTGATTTTAAACCTAGTACAACTTGGTTTGCAGCATCGATCGCAACATTCACCTGTGCTTCTATTGTTGAAGCGCCAAGATGAGGTGTACAGATAACCTTGTCTGAGGCGATA
>JAHJBD010000043.1 GCA_018813725.1 Nanobdellota archaeon
CCTGCCAAAGGCAGCAAAGAAGAGCCAGAGCCAACACCTACTGCAACTGAAGACATCTCTGAACTTAACAGAAGGATGCGCTTGATCGAAGAAAGGAACTCAAGCATTGATGTGCGGATGGAAGTTGTTGAAGAGAACGCAGTCAAGAGGCACCAAAGCCTTTCAAAAGAGTTCAAGACTTTCCTGTTAGATATATCTGAGCAGAAAAGGGAGATCAACGAACTCAAGAACAAAATATTAGAGATCATCAGGAATATCACGTTATTGGCAAGAAAAGAGGAAGTGGAAGTATTGAGAAAATACCTCGACATCTGGAAGCCGATGAATTTTGTGACAAGAAACGAGATTGAAGAGATTGTCAAAGACACTATCAGGAATCAAAAAGTTTAAATAAGCACTGAACCAATTACAAAAAAGAGGTAGATAGATAATGGCATCACTAGGAGACACGATCAATTCTTTCAGGCAGCAAGGCTATCAGGACGGCCAGATTGTGCAGTACCTGACAACACAAGGCTATGCTCAAAATGATATATATGCAGCCATGGGAAAGTCTGCTCCACCAGCAGCTCCTCCCAGCGGGGCCCCGCCTCCACCACCATCAAACACTGCAGAAGGCGCAGCAACCAGGGAACAGATTGAAGAGGTTGCAGAGGCAGTAGTAGAAGAAAAATGGAAGACCCTGCTTGAGAAACTTAACACTCTGACTGAATGGAAAGACGACACGCAGACAAGGCTGGCCCAGATAGAACAGGATGTCAAGAACATCCAGACAAGCTTTGATTCATTGCACAAAGGAGTACTAGGTAAGATTTCTGAATATGACAAGAATCTGACAGATGTTGGAACATCGATAAAAGCAATGGACAAAGTGTTCAAAGAAGTCATCCCTACTTTTACTGAAAATGTCAACAAATTAGACAGGATAGCAAGATCGCCAGGTATGTCACCAAGAGTTGCTTCTAGACCAAGATAAATAATTTTAGAATACTAAGTTCTACCTAGACTTACCAGCCATCAAGGCAATAGTAAATACAGCAATTAGCAATACTAAGATGGCACCCATGATATTTGGATGGAACAAAACAGCACCTGGCTGGGTGTAATCTGCTTCTGTCTCATTCTCACCAGGGATTGATGTCTGCTGCCTTACATATGTAAGTGCTCCGACAACTATTATTATCAAAACAACAACTCCAAGCAAAAGCTTGAGTGAGCTCGATCCCAATACCTGAGAAGTATCAAGCCCCATCACCCTAAAAGCGATAGATGCAAATATTATGAAGATAAACAGTATCGCAAACCATGGCGATATCAGGTTGATTATTCCAGTTGCGATTGGCGATATAAGCACCAGCAAAGCAATAACAAAAGCGATGACCAGATTGATTCCGTCATTATCACCCACAACTTTTGTAAGCTTAAGTATAGCATAGACAACAAGCAATACCAGTACAAAGACAAATATGTTAGAAAATTGTGCTAATCCTGAGACATCGATTAATGTTGCCATTACTTTCCACCGCCAAAGATCTTGCCAAAGTCCACACCAAACCTTTTCATGGTACCTAGCTCTTCCTTGGTGCCTTCACCTGTGACAAAACTGATGATCACTCCAAATACTAACAGCATGATTATTATGGCTACTGCATCTGAGCCAAAAAAACCTTCAAACCATCCATATCCTCCCCACCAACCAGCTGCTCCTCCAAAGATAAACACGATTGTTAATATTGAGATTATGGCAATCCAGTTTGGCGCTGCAAGGCCAAATATGTGCGCTTCTCCGCCAAATATGCCAATCAATACAAGGAGCATGACTATCGCTATCACTACAATAGATACAGCTGGCAAAGCGCTTTTAAGAATCTCAACAGGATCATACTGAGTATCATACCACCCAGTCACATGAGGAATAACAGTCATCAGCGATATCACCAAAGCAACAATCGCATTTATATTCCTTCTTTCTCCAAACACCTTCACCTTCTGGAGTATTGCAAAAAGTACAGCAAAGATAAGCAAGAATGGCAGCAGTATATCTGTGAGACCCCAATTCTCAAGTGATTGGACAAATCCTTCTAATTTCCATGCTTGGCTTGCCATTTTATTCAGATTTCTTTGATGATGATGGAGGGCTTTCCCCTTTTATGATCCACACGATAAATAGGACAATCACTACAAGGAAGATTATCGCACCGATTCCTGCGCCGCCAGTTCCAGCGCTAAGATACCTCCATGTGATATCCAGCCATCCAAGCGCATTAAGGAAAATCATGGATATGCCTATAAACATGATAAACATAAAGAATATCTTCCATCCTTCTGGCAGGAATACTCCTCCTGGTTCTTCTTTGAAAAATGATCCGACTAATAATAAGAACAATACAGATAGCATAAGAAGTATTACCATCTGAGATGAGACAGTAGTTATTATCTCAACCAATCTTGAAGAAGCGACAACAAGGAAGGATATCACAAATGAAACAAGCGCATTGATATTTTTTCTGGTATATTTCTTGCCATCAATATCCTCTGTCCCGAAAACCTTGGTCTTTTCAAGGATAGCAAAGACGATTGCAAAAACAAGCAAGAAAGGCAGAACTACATCATATATACCGATTGCTGTAAAAAAGTCTATTACACCTCTAAACTGTGATGCCATATGATTCAATTATGATAGGATTTATATATAAAGGTTTCGATATTGTTTTGCAATATGGAACCTCCAAAACTCGTATGAGTTTTGATAGGTTTCGGAAATCAAAGATTTCCGGACCTCTAAAAAATCATAGATTTTTTTATAGGTTTCGATATTGTTTTGCAATATTGAACCTCAGAAATTCTCAATTTCTGTAGGTTTCGATTTAAGAAAGATTTAAAAACCCAGTGAAAATTAGGAAGAGAATGATAAACTTTGATAAAGTAAAAAAAGCACTAGATAATTCAGATCAAGAAAGAGAAAAACAGATACCTATCTCAAGGGAGATAGTACGGCTTTCAAAAAAGATAATATATTCTATACACCGAAACGAAAATACAGACACAAAGTTAAAAGAGATTAAAATACTACTAAAGAAATTGATCACAATATCAAAAGCTTCTCCAAAATTACTTTATTCAGGACCAGTCAAGATTGCCATACAAGAATATGTTGAAGCAGTTGCTTTTGACCATTTTGTCGAGAATCAAAAACTGATTGCCTATTCAGAAGAATTCTTAGATGAAGAATATTATCTTATGGGCCTATGCGACCTGTCTGGGGAACTTGTAAGAAAGGCGATACAAGAAGGGATCAACAAGAACACAAAACTAGTGATAAAGATCCGAGAAGTGATCGATGAGTTATACTATAAGATCCTAGAGCTTGACCTAAGGAACGGTGAACTGAGAAAAAAATCAGATGGAATAAAATATGACCTAAAAAAGCTAGATGACCTGGCCTTTAACCTTTCCCTCAAATAAAAGTTCTCATCTGGTCAAAACCTTTATAAATATCTCATAATCATCTCAATCTTATGAAACGAACACATACTTGCGGAGAATTAGACAAGAGATCAGTTGGCAAGAAAGTAGTTCTTACTGGCTGGGTCCATACCAGAAGAGACCATGGCGGCGTAGTATTTATCGATATAAGGGACAGGTACGGCTTAACACAGATCGTATTCAATCCAGAATTCAACAAAGACAGCCATAAAGAAGCTGAGCACCTAAGAAGGGAAGATGTTATACTTATAAGCGGTGTTGTTAAGGCAAGAGGAGAAGGCCTTGCAAATCCAAACTTAAAGACAGGAGAGATAGAGGTATTCTCAGACAGGCTCGAGATACTAAACAAATCAGCGACCCCTCCTATCGAGATTGATGATCGTGTTGATGTAAATGAAGACATCGCGTTAAAATATCGTTACCTAGACCTAAGAAAGCCTTCGCTTCAAAAGAACATGATAGTCAGGCACAAGGCAGGAAAAATTGCCAGAGATTATTTTGACTCATTAGGTTTCCTTGAGATAGAGACACCTATGCTTGCAAAATCAACACCAGAAGGCGCTCGTGATTACATTGTTCCAAGCAGGGTTAGCCCTGGAAAATTCTACGCACTTCCTCAAAGCCCTCAGATCTTTAAGCAGCTCTTGATGGTAGCTGGATTTGACAGGTATTTCCAGATAGTAAAGTGCTTTAGAGATGAAGACCTAAGAGCAGACAGGCAGCCTGAATTCACCCAGATCGACCTCGAGATGAGCTTTCCTGAAGAAAATGATATTTACACTATAATGGAAGGCCTTATGAAAAAACTTTGGAAAGGCATCCTTGATATTGATGTTAAGATCCCGTTTAAGCGTGTACCATATGATGAAGCCATGGAGAGGTATGGTTCTGACAAACCAGACCTTAGATTTGGTTTAGAACTAAAAAACATCACCAATATAGCTGCAAAGACAAGCTTCAAAGTATTTGCAGACACTGCGAAGAATGGTGGTTTGATCAAAGGCATAAACGTAAAAGGCGCAGCTGAAAAGTTCTCAAGAAAGGACATTGATGACCTTATCCCTTTTGTACAGATCTATGGCGCAAAAGGATTAGCATGGATGAAATATGATGGTAAGCAGTTAGAAAGCTCAATTGTAAAGTATTTTAGCGATGATGACCAAAAAGAGCTGATAAAGACGATGGGTGCAGAAAAAGGCGACCTTTTGGTGTTTGTCGGAGATCCAAAATCATCAGTTGTGAACGCAGCTCTCGGAAACCTCAGGATAAAGCTCGGTAAGCAGCTTGGCCTTATTGATGAGAAAGATTTCAATTTCTGCTGGATTACAGACTTCCCATTGTTTGAGTACAATGAAGATGAAGGAAGATACCAAGCGATGCACCACCCTTTCACATCACCAAAACCAGAGGATATAAAATATCTTGATACTGATCCAACAAAGGTAAAGAGTATAGCCTATGACCTCACATTGAACGGAGTTGAAGTAGGTGGCGGCTCAATAAGGATACACCAACGTGAGCTTCAGGAAAAGATGTTCAAAGCTCTTGGCATAACACCAGAAGAAGCACAGTTAAAGTTTGGCTTCCTGCTTGAAGCTTTCAAATACGGGGCACCACCGCACGGCGGCCTCGCATTTGGTTTTGACAGGTTATGCGCACTTATGGTAGGAACAGATAACATAAGGAATGTTATAGCTTTCCCAAAGACAAAATCAGCAGAATCATTGATGGACGAAGCACCAAGCGTAGTTGATGATAAACAACTAAAGGAATTGCACATAAAGCTTGACATAATAAAGATGCCTGCAAAAGATGAAGTCTATGAAAAGATCGTAGATGCATTGAACAAAGACAAGATAGAGTTTGAGACCATCGAACATAAGGCAGTATATACATCAGAAGAAGCTGCAGAAGTGAGAGGCATAAGCCCAAGCCAAGGTGTAAAAGCGCTGATATGCAAGACAGACAAAGGTTTTGTACAGGCATGCGTCCCAGGTGACAAAGAGATCGATCTTGAGAAGCTTAAGAAAGTTCTTCAGACAAAATCTGTTGAGCTTGCATCAGCTGATGAGGTAAAACGCGTTTCAGGCTGCAGCATCGGCTCTGTTCCTCCGTTCGGAAACCTTTTCGAGATCAAGATTTTGATAGATAAGCAGGTTACACAGAACAAAGAAGTTGCTTTTAACGCAGGCACCCACACTAAATCAATAAAGATGAGAGCAAAGGACTTAACAAAAGTTACTGGCGCCAGGGTAGCAGAATTCTCGAAATGAAAAAGATATATTTTGTGACGCACAATCCAGGCAAGGTTAAAGAGTTCAAGCAGATACTCGAGCCTAAAATAATTGTTGAGCAGATCAATTATGACTATCCTGAACTTAGGCATGATGACCCGATGGATATCGCAAAGGACGGCGCAAAACATTGCGCTGAAAAATTCAAGAAAAATATAGTAGTTGAAGATTCTGGATTATTTATTGCAGCATTAAAAGATTTCCCAGGCACTTGCTCTGCCTACACCCATAAAAGGATAGGGCTTAAAGGCATACTGAAACTAATGGAAGGTGTAATAGACCGCTCATGCAAGTATAAGTCAGCTGTCGCTTACTGCGAACCAGGAAAAGAGCCTATCGCTTTCCTCGGTGAAGAAGAAGGGACAATAGCAAAAGAAGAAAGAGGCAATAACGGCTTTGGCCATGACCCAATATTCATACCAAAAGGATATGACAAGACTTATGCAGAGCTGGATAACACAGAAGAGCTCAAGATCTTCAGAAGAACAGCTGTAAAAAAGCTGTTAAAACACTTATCTTTATAAGAATAAAACTGATTCTCAATAGTATGGATAAACAGGATACAAAAGTATTGGTAGTAGATGACCACTCCTCTTTGCGGTCTTGCATTAGTGCCATCCTTGGGTTAGAGGGTTATAGCAATATCAGGTTAGCTAATGATGGAATGCAAGCACTAGAAATGGCAGATGATTACAGGCCGCATGTTGTCGTGATGGACACAAGTATGCCGCGCATGGACGGAATTACTGCATGCAAAGAACTTAGGGCAAGAGAATATGGCAACAATATGGCGATCATCGGAATGTCATTGGGCAACGAATTTGGACATAAACGTACAGCATATCTTGATGCAGGAGCAGATGATTTTATCGACAAGTCTGATCTAGCAGATCTTGGCAGCCACATGCTTGATGATGTCATCCAGAGAAATCTAGCAAAATACCAAGCATAAATTAGTTAAATATCACAAATATCCCATTCTTATGATAAAGATCAAGATAATTGAAGCAGACATAGGACAATTACAGGTTGACGCTATTGTAAACCCTGCAAATTCTTATGGATATATGGGTGGAGGCATTGCAGGCGCTATTAAAAAGCAAGGCGGCCATGAGATAGAGACAGAAGCTATAGCTTTTGCACCGATACCTATTGGACATGCAGTCCTTACCACAGCCGGAACATTAAGGTCAAAACACATAATCCATTCTCCGACAATGGAGCAGCCTGCAGCCATAACTGATTTAGCAACGATAAAAGAAGCGACAAAAGCAGCACTAGAGTGCGCAGACGAAAACAACCTTAAGAAGATAGCGATTCCAGGCATGGGCACAGGTGTTGGCCGAGTCCCAAAAGAAAAAGCAGCATTAGCGATACTTGAAACCATCCTTAACTATGAACCAACCTCTGTCGAAGAAGTCATACTGTTTGACCAGGACAAAGAGATGGTAAAAGCTTTTGACAAAGCATTCAATGGTTAAGACGGCTACATCCAAAAAAGAGTTAGCATCAATCTGCGCAAGCCTCTTGATCATCAAAATCAAAGCTGACAGGGTGACGACCCTTACAGGGATGTCAGCTTATTACCGTCAACATAAAGGCCAAAGCCGATGCTAACCAAGCGAAGCTTGAATTTTTGGATGAAGCCGATTAAGACAAAACATATTTAAACCTTAATCCTACACTTATCTAAAAATGCAAGTTGACAAAGAGCTTATTGAACATGTAGCAGAAGTAGCTAGATTAAAGCTCACAGATACAGAGATAAAGAGATTCTTGCCTCAGTTAAAAGAGATATTAGAAGCATTTGAAAAGCTTCAAGAAGTAAACACAGATGATACAAAACCTTCTTTTCAGCCAGTTGAGATAAAGAACGTGATGAGAGAAGACAAGATCACAGATTGCTTGACACAAGAACAAGCCTTATCACTGGTAAAAAACAAGAAAGACGGCTATTTCAAAGGACCAAAAGCAGTATGAGATATGCAATCTTGATAATATTGATCCTGATCGCAGGATGTGGAGGAAACATGACAACAGCAGAATTTGAGACAAACAAGGGAAATTTCAAAATGGAGTTATTTACAGATAAAGCACCCATCACAACACAGAACTTCATTAATCTTACTGAAAAAGGGTTTTACGATAACACCAAGTTCCACAGGGTTATAGACGGGTTCATGATACAAGGCGGAGACCCAGACGGCGACGGCACAGGCGGCCCTGGATACAGCATAGAAGATGAGTTTGACCCTGGATTAAGACACAACACAGAAGGGATATTATCTATGGCAAACCGTGGGCCAAACACAGGCGGCTCGCAATTTTTCATAACGCTTGCTCCAACACCTTGGCTTGATGATAAGCACGCAGTGTTCGGAAAAGTCATCAGCGGAATGGATGTTATAAAGAAGATAGGCAAGGTAAAGAAAGATAGCAACGATGCGCCATTAGAAGATGTAATAATAAGCAAGATAACAATAAGATGAATGCAAAAGAGATAATCAAACAAGCTAAAGAGCTTGACAAGGAATACCTTTTCTTCAATAAGATAGTTGAGGATCCGAAAGTTTATGGAGAAGGAACGCTTTCAGGCACAGCAATCTCTGTAAAAGACTGTGTTGTAGTAAAAGGTGTTGAGAGCAGAGCAGGTTCAAAGATATTGGAAAATTACATCCCATTGTTCGATGCAACAGTCATAGAGAAGATCAAAGCAGAAGGCGGCATGATAATCGGAAAGACTGCTCAAGATGCTTTTGGTTTTGGCTCTTTTGCAACAAATGTCGGGATAGGGATGAAGGTCCCGCTAAACCCATTTGACAAGGAAAGGTCCTGCGGTGGCTCAAGCGGAGGCTCAGCAGGTATCACACAAAAAGCAACCTTCAATCATATCAGCATAGCTGAATCAACTGGCGGCAGTATTGTCTGTCCAGCAAGCTTTTGCGGTGTTGTTGGAATATGCCCAACATACGGCCGTGTCTCAAGATACGGACTTATGGATTATGCAAACTCTTTGGATAAGATAGGCGCCATGGCAAAAACCATTGAAGAGATTGCCTTGATCATGAGAATAATCGCTGGCCATGACCCAAGAGACTCAACATCACTGGATAAGCCAGTTCCAAATTACTCAGAGTCTATCAAAAAACCGATAAAAGGCATGAAGATAGGGATGATCAAAGAAGCATTTGGAGAAGGTCTTGACAAGGAAGTAAAAGATAATGTTAAACAAGCTATAAAGAGATTAGAATCACAAGGCGCAAAAGTTGAAGAAGTCTCTCTGCCGCTTACATCAAAGTATGCTCTTGAATGTTATTACCTTATAGCCATGGCAGAAGCATCAACAAACCTTGCAAAATACTGCGGAATGCGTTATGGCGCAGAAGAAAAAGTAGAAGGAAGCTTTAATGAATATTTCTCAAAAGTGCGCTCACAATATTTCAATGCAGAATCAAAAAGAAGGATAATAATAGGAACATTCGCAAGGATGGCTGGATACAGAGACGCGTATTATCTAAAAGCCATGAAAGTAAGGACAAAGATAATTGAAGAATACAAGAAAGTGTTCAAGAAATTTGACGCATTGATCTGCCCTACAATGCCAGTCATCGCTCCAAAATTCACAGAGATAGAAAAACTAACACCTATGCAAAATTACATGATGGATATTCTTACTGTTGGCCCTAATTTGGCAGGCCTTCCGCACATCACTATTCCCTCAGGAACTAAAGACAAGATGCCTATAGGAACAATGCTTATAGGAGATCACTTAGCAGAAGATAAATTGATGCAGATAGGTGCGAAGCTAAAGGCAAATTAAAATGGTAAAAAAATGTGAGAAATGTAAAGTACCTCTCGAAGGTTTTATGTACAGATTGATTGCAAAACCTATTTTCAAAGTAGAACCTAGTAAAAAAAAGAAAGGACTATGTAATAAATGTGAGAACAAATGAAAAAAGATATCACCTATTTTGAAAAGCCTGGAGAAGAAAACACTGAAGAAACATTAAAGCTTGCAGTCCAATATGCAAAAGCAAACAACATAAAGACTATTGTCATAGGCTCAGCAAGAGGTGTATCTGCATTAAAGCTAAAAGATATGGCTCCAGACCTAGAGATAATTGATGTTGCTTATTCACCTGGAGTTTCTTACAAAGAAACATTAGCAGAATTTGAAAAAAACAAGACAAAGATAGAACAAGCAGGTATCAAGATAATACAATGCACACACGCATTCTCAGGAATTGACAAATGCATTTTCAAGAAATATGGTACATTAACTCCAAACGTACTTATCTCAGAGACATTAAAACTGATCTCAGAAGGAACAAAAGTTGCAGTAGAGTGCGCACTTATGGCTGTTGATACAGGAGCCTTAAGACAAAAACAGCCTATACTAGCTTTAGGCGGAACACACCAAGGCGTAGATACATGCCTATTGGTGGAACCGTCCTCAACATCAAACTTTTTTGATCTTGGCATCTTAGAGATTATCTGCATGCCAAGATACGGGGGATTGGTGCACTGATGAAATTCACAACACCTGTCGTAATAGGCCTTGAGATCCACATCGAGCTGGATACAGAGTCAAAGATGTTCTGCGGCTGCCCAAGATCAGGAGATGACACGCCTAACAGCAGGACCTGCCCAATATGCCTCGGACACCCAGGCTCAAAACCAGTGCTCAACAAGAAAGCAGTAGAATACGGGATAAAACTAGCACTTGCGACTAAATCAAAGATAGCAAAAGAGCTTATCTTCAGCAGAAAATCATATTTCTATCCAGACATGGCAAAAAATTATCAGATCTCTCAATATGAAGTCCCTTTAGCAGAAAAAGGAAAGATCACTTTGCCAAACAAAAAGATTGTCAACCTAACAAGGATCCATCTAGAAGAAGACCCAGCATCATTAGTGCACCCAGCAGGCATGCAAAGCAGTTCATATGTTCTGGTGGATTATAACAGAAGCGGAGACCCATTAGCAGAGGTTGTTACAGAACCAGATATGACCTCTCCAGAAGAGGCCAGAGATTTCATGAGGCAGCTTATCACAATACTTGAATACTTAGAGATATTTGACATCAATAACTGCATAATCAAAGCAGATGCCAACATCTCAATCAAAGAATCTGGCTATATAAGATCTGAAATTAAAAACATAACAGGCTTTAAAGATATAGAAAAAGCATTAAACTATGAAATCCAAAGGCAGAGAAAAGAGGTTGCTGAAGGAAAGACACTAAAGATGCAAACCAGGTCTTGGGACGCATCAACAGGCACTACTCATCTATTGAGGACAAAAGAGACAGAAGCAGATTACGGATATATCATCGATCCAGATCTAGTGAAAATCGACTTAGACAAATCCTGGATAGACAAGATACAAGCCACAATGCCAGAGCTTGCTGAAGCAAAACTCGAGAAGTTCACAAAAGAACACGGCCTCTCAGAAGAGATGGCAAAGATATTGAGTAAAGATAAGAAATTAGCATTGATGTTCGAGGAAGTTGCAGTCGCAGTAAACCCAGACCTTGCAGCAAAATGGATAAGAAGAGAACTACCTAGAGTTCTTAACTACAGCAAGAAAACTTTAGAAGATACAGGGATTGAAGCAATCCATCTGATAGACTTACTAAAACTCATTGAATCAAAGACAATAACAGAAAAGATAGGCCAGAAAATAATTGAAAGATTAGTTGAAAAAACATTTGATGTAAAAGCATATGTAGAAAAAGAAGGCCTTGCAGCAGTATCAGATAAAGGCATAATAGAAAAGTTCTGCAAAGAAGCCATCAAAGAGAACCCAAAAGCTGTTGATGACATCAAAGCAGGCAATGAGAAATCTATCAATTTCCTAGTAGGTCAGGTCATGAGAAAAAGCAAGGGCAAAGCAGTTCCTGACGAAGTGCAGAAGATTCTTAAAGATCTTATCAAGTAAATCAAAAAGTATTTATATCCTGCCAATATATTCACAGTCATGCCAGCACAACCATTACCTATACGAAAATGGGAAGAATTCAGGGACAAGTATAACGAGCTTTTAAGATTAACTTTAAGTGAGAAAGATAAGATAAAAAAGCTCATCAGGCTGCTGGAAACTGAAAGGCAACTGACACTGGAATTTCTTTCGCATCTTGAAGAAGATCATTTTTCTGGATCTGATAAGGTTAAAGCGCTGCTCCACGCCATGAAACAAAACCTTAACAAGGCAATTGACAGATGCATCATGCTAAAAAGGATAGTCTATAAGGAAAAGGACTATGAGAATGACCTGATGCTTGTCAAGCTGCAGAATATGCGAGCTTGGAAAGAGCAAAGGATACTAAAGTTAGCAGAACGCAGCCAATATAACCTGCATCAGTTTAATGTGGAAGCAGATGAGGTA
>JAHJBD010000044.1 GCA_018813725.1 Nanobdellota archaeon
AAAACTATGTTTAGATAATAATGTCCCTGTTGAGAATCTTCTTTTTACTCATCCAATTAAATCTTCATCAGATATAAAGATAATAAGTGATTATGGAATAAATATATTTATAATTGATAATATTCTTGAGATAGATAAGATCCCAAATGGTTTTCCGTAGAGATACCAAATCTCAAGCCGTTTACAATATGGAAGATACTTTTGAATATCCTTTTTTACAGAATTATCTGAACAATTGAGCTTTATCTCTATAATCTTTCTTTCGGAAGGAATATAAACATCTGGGTAGCCGATTTTCTTGATATACTTTTTTTTATCATAAACCACTTCCCTAATAGTAAGATATTCAAATATTAAATTTTCCCATTTTTTCCAAGTCTTATTATTATCGAGAATATCTGGATTAGGAACCAATCCAGCAGCGATCAATGCATCAGACCAACTAGGAAAATATGTTTCAGCAGCATTTATTAAATCGTATCTTTTCATTGCTGCTAATTCGTTTCTTCTTGGGGTCCTACCTAATTGTAATTGGATTTCTTGCAATTCTTTTATTATCTTATATTTGGACCACTTATTCATATCTAATACTATCCCTAAATTTGCCGCTTTTAAGAAATAATTATATTTTTTGAAAAATTTTAAACCCATGCTTAAAAGATCATGTTTATTATTTTCCTGTAATTCCCTCATACTTGGCGAGTGTCCAATTTTATTTGCAAACTGTCTTAATTTGAGAATTGCTTTTTCTTTTGTCCAATCTGTTTTTTTATTTGGTTCTAAGTTTGAAGCAATTAAGGCTTTATTCCAGCTTCCAAAATGTCTATCTGCAGCCCTCTCTAAATCACTTCGTTTCAAGTACCTTAATTCATCTCTTTTTGGGGTATGGTTAAGTTCTAATGAAATGGTCCTTAATTCCTCTATAACCTGATTTTTGTTCCAGGTTTTTTGGATAGGTTTAAATCCTGCTGATTTTACAGCTTCTCTCCAACCTCCAAAGTGTTTAATAGCGTCTACAAGCAGATCGTTTCTTTTAATCTTTCTTATATGACTATAATTAAGATATTTCTTGTCTATTTTGGCCAATCTCTTCATCTCAGAGACGAATTCTTCTTTAGTTCCAATTTTCACCCTTCTATCTTTAGAACTATTTTTTGACAAAGTGTGTTTATTCATATAAGTGTTCTTAGGAATAACAAGCTTTTCAAAATCATGTTCTTTACAAATTAGAGGATTAACATAATCTAAGCTACTTTTCTGCGTCCATTTATTGGTTATAGTGATCATTTTGGTCTAATTTTTCGCTTCATCATATCATCTCAATAAACTTATCAAACAAAAATCCTGTATCAACAGGCCCAGGTGTTGCCTCTGGATGAAACTGCACACTAAAGAAAGGTTTTCTCTTATGCTTGATACCTTCGTTAGTCTTATCATTCGCATTCACAAACCAAGGCTCCCATGATCTTGGCAAACTTTTGGTCTTTACAGCAAACCCATGATTTTGAGAAGTGATGTAGCATTTTTTAGTTCCTACTTCGATGCAGGGCTGGTTTTGTCCTCTATGTCCAAACTTCAGTTTGTAAGTATCTCCACCAGCTGCAAGACCCAGTATCTGATTACCTAGACAAATTCCAAAGATAGGCTTGGCATTGTCCATCGCAACCCTAACATTCGCTATTGTTTCTTTGCACATCTTTGGGTCACCAGGACCATTGGATATGAAGAGACCATCAAAACTGAGCTTATTAAAGTTGTAATCCCAGGGTACTCTAATTACAGTAACATCTCTATCAAGAAAGCTTCTGATGATATTATTTTTAACACCAGTATCTATGAGCACAACCTTTGTATGACCTTTTTCATATGTTACTGGCTCCTTCACACTAACCTCTTCAACCAGATTGACTTTGTTTGGATCATAATATTTGATATCTTTATCAATCACAATCTTACCAAGCATAGTGCCCTTTGTCCTGAGCTTTTTAGTGAGCTCTCTTGTGTCTATGCCATAGATACCTGGAATATCCTCACTTTTCATCCAATCAGATAATGTCTGAACAGAATTCCAGTGACTGGGTTTTGCACAATAATCTGAGATGATCAAACCTTGTATCTGTATCCTGTCTGATTCAAAATATTTCAGAAGCTCATCTACCTTTTCTCTCGGAGGTACTCCATAATTGCCTATCAAAGGATAAGTTAGAGTTAGGATCTGGCCTTTATAACTAGGGTCTGTCAAACTTTCTGGGTACCCGACCATGCCAGTATTGAATACAACCTCTCCTGCACTGCTCTTTGCTGCCCCAAACGCATACCCATAGAAAACAGAGCCGTCCTGCAGAACTAGTTTTGCTTTAATTTCTCTATCCATTAAAAAATAAAGGAAATCGAGATGATTTAAATAATTTTAGTTTTTTAAAGATATAGTTTGTCGTCGAAATAACCCAAAGAAAAAAGGTATACCCTATCTTGATCACTAACTACCAGATTTAGGAAAGTTAGCATATATTTAAAGCTTATGCTGTTCTACGATATCATCCAATTTATTCTTGCTGTTATTAGCAAGCAATGATGCTCCGAACGCTGCTCCAGCAAGTGCTGCTGCAACTGATAGGTTGAAAGCGCTTGGATCATATATTGACCTCATAACAAAATATGCTGATAGGCCAGTTGCCACATCTCTTGCTACCCTTGTTGTAGGATAGGAATCGATCGCTGACCTCACATGAATCCTGCTATGGATATAATCATCATTATATCCTCTTTTATTGAATCTCTCAAATACATAAGTCCTCTCAACAAATGGTGCCAAAACCCCTATTGTTCCTAAAACCACTGCAGTGAAAGTAGCAGGATTGACAATATCATCCGCTGAACTTATTTTTATCCCAGCTGCTATACCAGATAAAGCCAAAGCTGTCTGATCATAATTAGTCCTAAGAAAATTGCAGGTATAATCATATGCTCCCTTAAGCCGGCTTGATTGTTTTTCCATCCAATAAGGAGTTTTCTGTCTGTTTTTAAGGTTAATTGAAATGCATTGCAGAGAGAGTAAAAGTTTAAAAACAGATTAAAACCTCTTCTCAATATGAGACAATCAATAGTTTCACGGGTATATTTCTGGCTTGACAGCGCTTTTGCCTATGCAGCTCCTTTTCAGCATACAAGGTCAAACGCTATACATAATCTAAGCCTTACCAAGACAGTTGATGCTGAAAATATCCTAAGATCTGTTGCTCAAGCTGATTTTGGGGTATGCGCCACAGCCCAAGACCAGATTGAAGCATTAGATGCTCTTGCGATAATGGCCACACCTTCAAGCCTTGATTATGTGGCAAACTCAATCACACCGGTTCGCCAAGGAAAAAGATATGAATTCCATAAGGTTAGAGACCCTTTGCGCACAGTTCTAGAGACTGAATGTAACACTCCTCAGCAATCAGAAGGACAAATCCCTGACCCAATACACATATGTCAAGACAGGTCAAGCACATACAGAAGGCTATTTACGAGTTATTCTACTTCAAAACTTCATCGACCATCTTCACGTAATCCTTAACACGACCGATTATTGAACTAATAAGATATTGTTCAACCTTCTCCCTGAATATATTTTCAAGCTTATCATTCTCTGTGATACGATAAATATTGCCAACTTTCTCTACCAGAAGAATATCCCTAAGCCGCCTTAGCTGTCTTGAAATATTAGAAGATGCAACACCAGAAAGCTTAAGCTTATTTTTCTTTCGTAAATCAATCACTTCAGCTTCAATCCCCGAAAGCCTCATCTCTTTTCTTTGGAGCAAAACCATAAGAACATCAACAACAACATCACGGCTATCACCTGGCTGAAGCAAACCTAAACTTAAGCAAAGCTTCCTTACTAAGTCCCTGCCAGATAGATTTTCAGGCTTTTCATATTTCCGCAAAGTAATCTCTGCTAATGGAGTATCTTTGCTTATTGTCTGCTTTTTCATTAAACATATTAAGAAATAACTAGTATTTATAATTTATCCTTATTACCCTGATAAAGTATATCCCAAAGGATTACCTGATTCAAGACAAAAGGTTGAATAATATAATCTTATCCATTAAAAGGCAATATCATCGTTTATTGTTAATAAGGTCATTTACTGCTATATCGATAGTACAATAACTTTGATGGGCAAGCTCAGGTTCGTCAAAGACCAAATCTGCGCCAGCTTTATATAGGTCATCTTTTGAAGCAAGCCTTTTTCCCGATGTGGATATCCTAGATATCCCTATACTATAAAATCCAAGTTGATTAACAGCGGTAATTCCTTTTGGTGCATCTTCAAACACTACAACCGAAGGTATATCTCTTACTCCTAAAGCACCAAGCATCACACCATAAGCCATGGCATAATGATTAACTTTCTCGATAGGATTTCCTTTCCAATATGTTATTGTGCCAAGAGCAGTTGCATCAAAAAGATCATATAAGCTAGTATTAGCTGGATAGCAAAAACCTATTTGTCCTGCTATCTTATCTACTTTTATCTTTTGCAATATTGTCCTTGCATTTTCAGAAGATGATACAGCACCTATCATGCGGGTGTCATCTTTGCATTCCATGATTATTTTTGCGACATCGTCAAAAACCCTAAACCTGTCCTGGCCTATAAGCTGGTCTATATGCACCTGCTTTGCATTTCTAAAGTCTTCAGCTAACTGGCCTAGATCTCCTCCTTTTTTTTCATGCAATGATCTATCACATGGTGATTGCCTTAATTCTGCCAAAATGTTTTTAGCGCCTATAAGTCCTGGCTCTCCAGCAACCCTTGCAGCATAAAAAGCGGTAAAGTCATAATCACTGTCTATGCCGCCCCACTCTATGGCTGCTTGCCGCCATGCTTCTTCATGCGGAGTCTCGGCAATAACTCCATCAACATCAAAAAGATAGATTATATCCTCCATCTTTTTTCACCTAAAAGATTTTAGACCATTGTTTCTTATTATCCTCTGGACTTCATGGCCTAATGACATATCCTTAAGAACCTGTGCAGTAACATAAGGATCTGCAAAATATGTCTGCATGCCGCAAAGCGCATCCTTATAATTTCCATAATCTTTCTGGACAGCACCAATTGCATCAACAAGCGAGTCAGTTGTATACTTTTTTGCAGGCAGGTTTCCGTCCTGATGTGTAAGGTCCCTGAATGATTTAAGCTGATCCTGTACTTCATCAAGAAAAAGCACCTTACCACTGCCACTAAGTTCAACACCAACTCCTTTGATAAGCTGTTCATATCCAGGACGGTTAAGCGGAATACATACCATAGGTGTCTGGGCAGCGATACTCTCGTAAGTTGTTGCCGAACCATTGCCCTGAATCATTATATCTGCTAATGCAACTGTCTTCATATGGTCTATCTGCTCTTGCGAAGTAAGGTATACCTTTGTTCCATTGGCAGCTTCAACGGATTTTACATTATTCCTTTTTGTACTGGAAACACTGTATCCCTGCTCATCAAGAAGCCTATCAACACCAGCATTTGAGATTACAAAGATATAATCGTCAAGTCTGCCTGCTGCCTCTAAAATTGATCCATACACTTGTTCAGCACCGCTGCCGGCGCCAAAGGATACATAACAGATCTTCTTTTTTCTGTCTGCACCGGATATTCCCATCATATCAAGTAGATTCTCTTTTGCTTTTGTTTTTTCTTCTTTTTCTTGGAGGCTCCTATAT
>JAHJBD010000002.1 GCA_018813725.1 Nanobdellota archaeon
AAAATGATTTCAGAAAAAGACGCCGAGATTATATCTCAACTGAGAAAAAACGCGAGAAAGAAGATAACTGCAATCTCGAAGGAGATGAAGATGCCGGTAACAACCATCTATGATAAGCTGCGTGTGCATGAAAAAAAGTATGTAGATAGGCATACGACACTGCTTGATTTTTCAAAGCTTGGGATGCATTCCAAAGCAAGCATCGCCATCGCATGCGACAGAGACTCTCGAACAGGCCTTCAAGATTTTCTTATGAAATCTCCTAATGTCAATTCACTCTATAAGACCAACCATCTGCATGATTTTGTTGCAGAGGTAGTTTTCAAAGACATTGGTCAGCTTCATCGGTTCACTGAAAATATAGAAATGAAATTCCAGGTGACCAATCTCTATATATTCAGCATAATTGAAGAGCTTAAAAAAGAGGGATTTTTGACAAGTCCGGACCATAGGCTGATTCTGGACTGAGGAAAAAGGACTGATATCAACTAGCGGGAGCTATAGGCTAAAGATGAAAACAAAAAAACAAGAATTCAAAGAAAAGGTAACTATTGAGAATCTGCTTCCAGACCCTTCTACCCCTGGTAGATTTGTAGGGCATGATGCTGGTGCTCAGGATGGGATAGGGCATCTGTCTCCTAATTCATGGGTATTCCATGATCAGGTAGCATCTAAAGTTATTGAGGGTGATTATCTTGGCATAATGCCTTTCAGTGGAGAATTTGTAACTACCATGAATTGCTCAAATAGGTGCAGTATACCATGTTCATACGAAGTTGCAAAAAAAATTGAAGGACTTTGGGAGAAGAACCAGTTCTCAAACCCGATAGCACAAATGCAAAGCTTAGGTTTTGCGGAGATGCTGGTTGATAGGTTAGTAGAAGCAGGGGTTAAAGGCCTTACATTGACAGGTGGCGGTGAACCTTTCCTTTTTACTGGATTAGAAGAACTTGCACACTATGTCACTTCTAATGGAATAGACCTTGTAGTGTACACAAATGGTAATTCAGTCAGCAAAAGCAGGATCAACAGGCTTCTTGAAGCAGAACCCATGCTTGTAAGGGTAAGCCTTAATGCAGGAACAAAGGATGTGTATAATGCATTTCATTCACCTTTGAACCCTGAACATGCATTAGATAATTCTCTTGATACTATAGAGACGCTTGCAAGAGGTTCGATCTTAAATCCTAAGATCAGCGTAGGTGTTGGTGTAGTGATAAATAAGGTCAATGAAGGTGATCTGGTTGAAGTAGCATATCGTTTAAGAGATATTACAGAAAAGACAGGTGGAGGCATAGGATTTGTAACATATAGGCCTGCATTCAATTATTTTGGAAGTGAACAGCTGAAATGCGATATTCTTGACAGGACACACGAGATTGTAGAGACTGAAGTTAGAGAAGCGCTACGGGGTACTGGAATAAAAGTATCAAATGTGACAAGTAGATATCTTGCTCTTAAGCAGGATACACGCTATTATAATGCCTGCAGAGCATCAGGACTATTCTATGAGGTTGCACCTTCAGGGAATTTGCACTTATGCTGCGACCGTAACTGTCACCGTGATTATATCATAGGAAACCTTTCAAGACAATCTCTAGCTGAGATATGGCAAAGCCAGCAGCGGATTGACATGATCCATGAAACAGATTCAGATTATTGTAAGACCTGCCCACCAGCATGCAAGCCGCATCTTGTCAATAATCAGTTTGCACAGATTGAAGCGCTGCGTGATGCAGGTGAGCTTTACAAAGTTGAAGTATGGATAGAATCACAAAGGGCAATGCCTAAGCCAAAGATGGTAAATTTTTAGTTAGTTGGCAGGCAGATAAAAATGATAGAGGTAGCGATAGCTATGCAAGGATTGATATTTGATGCAGATGGGGTTATAATAGATATGCCTCATGAAGATATCTGGAGACAGGTTCTTCAAGAGCAGGGGGTAAAACACTTTACAACCCAGGAATATGATGAACTAGCTTCAGGAATTCCAAGAAGGCAGTCAGTGATAAACTTACTGAAACATTTTGGTATCGCATTTGATGAAGAGTTAGTTGAAAGGCTTTATCATAGAAAACAAGAGATAACAGATAATTATATTGATAGTGGCGCAATTAAATTTTATGAATCGACTATTGATTTTATGTTTGAAGCTTATGGTGCAGTTCCCCTGGGTCTTGGTTCTTCTTCACATAATGCAGGGAAAATCCTTATGAAAAAAATAGTAAAAGGGGCAAGCGTCTATGACTTATTTAATTATGCTATCTCTGGCAATGTACATCCTGGGAAACCTGACCCAAAAATTTACCTTCTTGTAGCGGAAGGCATGAGTGTGGATCCGCAAGGCTGTATTGTTTTTGAGGATTCTGTTTCAGGAGTGAGATCTGCAAAAGGTGCAGGGATGTATTGTGTTGGATTAGACCGTACAGGTATCCAAGACAAGCTTCTTTCTGCAGGAGCTGATCTTGTTGTTGCTGATATTAATATGATAAATCTTAAAAACTTGGAGGCGTATGTAAAATGACAATTGAAATAATTGTAAAAGCAAATGATGGTCGAGGTAGAGGCCATTTGGGAAGGGCTACTACCTTCATTAACTATGCCATGTTCAGGGACACATTAAAGCTGATAGGCAACCAGGCATATGCTTCGATGATCCCAGCAAGAGTCAGCAATGCGCTGGTTAAAGATATGTTATGGAGGGTCAATCTGGACTACGGCACGGGATTTGGGGTTTATCAGAAGGTGGGTAACAGCAATCACAGTGATGAAGAGGTTAAGATAACACATCCTGTAAGAACGGCCATAATGGATTATTATTTCAGCTTGCTTGACAATTGCAGCAGGGAAACCAAGCTGCTTTATGTTGATGACCAAAATGCTCCTGAGACATTATTCCCTGACCGCATAGCAAAGTTTATTGGCATTCAAAGCCCTGGATCAGTAAGGTCAAATGCACCCAATGCAAAGATAGCATTTGAGATTGAAACACAGATATGGGATAGGGTAGGAGATTACAGTATGGGTGAAACACGTCGTGACTGCGCTAATCTGGCTGATTACCTCCATCTATCTACAGATCTGGATTTCTTTAGGTCAGTCATAGGTGATTACACTTTTGGTCCAGGTCTTGATGAAAAGATAATCCCATGGGGTTTTCCCATAGGTACAGAAACTACTAGATTATATAGGAGCCTCCAAGAAAAAGAAGAAAAAACAAAAGAGATCGG
>JAHJBD010000045.1 GCA_018813725.1 Nanobdellota archaeon
CAGCTTGTTCTATGCCAGTCTCTGTAAGTTCAGCAAAAGAGCATCGTCCCTGGAACATACCCTTTGCATCTTCTCTAACATTGACTTCTGATTGTCCATGTCTTACAAAAAAGAACTGATGCGAGGTTGGGTATCTGACACAGGTAGAAGGTACTATATTTCCCATCATCGTGCAGAGCTGTTCAGTGCAATATTCCATAAGGTCCAGGTCATATGTAAGCGTACCGCAATTGTAACAATCCTTGTCAACCCTTGGAGGAGCTATTCCTATCATCTTTTCATCCTCCCAGCAATAACCTTTTCACGTTCGGCAATATTCCTGTTAATCTCATCCAATATATTTTGGTTCCATGTTTCTGGTTTCAGGATATTGCCTGCTTGTACATAATCCTCTCCTACAGTAGTGTACATATTTCCGTCTGGCATGATGAACAGGTATGCGATGTCGTGTACTGGAACGCTGTATCTGACTGGGATTACTCCTGCAAATCTTTCCACAGTCTTTTGAGCGACAGTTTCGAATTCTTCATAATCCAACCTAAACTTCTCAGGGTGTCTTCCAATAGCCTGATAGTAGTTTAATTTCCAGGTGAATCTTGGATTATCGGCATATTTTTTCAGGACTGCGCCAATATCGTCAAGAATGTCTTTATTCTTTTTTGTCACAACAGTCAGTACCTGGAAACTAATATCTGGATATTTGGAGGTTATATCTAATGCTTGCAGCACATTGGCAAAATGTCCTGGCTTCCTTGCTTGAGCATTAGTCTCATCGTTATAACCATCTAAACTGAAAGAGGTCTTGTCAACATATGGCAGTATCTCTTTATGTCTTTGTCCCAAAAGATTCGTGTTTGTGAAAAGAAAAGTGGTCAAACCATCTTGTTTGGCCCTGTATAGCATATCAGGAAGCTTATCTTCCAATAGGGGTTCTCCGCCAGTGAATACCAACTGTTTGACTCCATTTTCTGTTACAGCATCAATCACATCAATAGGCATATCCTTCTTGTAGTCTGGCATATTTGAACCCCAACAGACGCCACAGTTCATGTCACACTTTCTGGTGACAATGTAGTCAACGCTATTTGGAAAGCTCATCTCCAGAAAAAAGTCCCTCCTTTCTTTAGTCCTTCATATCTGACCTTGTCTTTTGGATTCTTGTATCCTGGGATGTATACTGTCGGCTCAAATGTTAAGAATTCAAGACCTGTTGGCCGGTTATTATACCCTATCAAAGTCATCGCAGTTTTTAGGTGATGCGCAAACCCTTCATATAAGGAATTGATGGACTCCGCTTCCATAAGTTGACCTTTTTGCCTTCTCGTCTTTATTGCAAAGGCTTGGGCATCTACTATGTATATCCCTGCTAGTGCCAACCAGTCTGGATCATCAACAACCCGGCGTGGCATGCAGGGGTGTTCATATATTCTTTGCTCTCTTTGATTGATCCTGGCAAATCTTGTGTGGCTGTCTTGATAATTTGCAAGTTCTTCTGCTAATTCATCTTTTGTTCTGTTAGACCCATCTGATAATCTTCTGGCAAAAACCATCGCCTCTCTTTGGCTTTGGACCAATCCATGCAGTGCGTTAATGATGTCTGGAAAGTATACACCGAATTTTGCTCCGTCAACTAATGCAATATATTTTGGCGGTTTGACAAAATGCCTGATGAAAGTGACTGAGCCGTTTGATGCTGTTATCTGCAACCCGTCAACCGAATGCATAGGTCTATGGTGCGCGTCATATAATTGGTCTTCAGACTGTAGTATGAAGCTAGTCCTATGTCCAAAGTTGTTATACGGTGACAGTAGGTCCACATAAACTGGTTTTTGTTCTGCTAAAAGGTGAAGGTAGAAGGGTACTTCTTTAGGCACATCCTGCATCACGTTAGATAATGGCCTGTCACCATCAACCAATAAAGCTAGTGGTTTTGGCTGTTTGCAGTCTGCTCTCCTGCCTCTGCCGCCGCATTGGATAACGATAGCAAAATCATCAGAACGCATCAATTGCTCATATGTGGATAGCGCTTCTGTGCTTATCGGCGGTGTCCTATTTGCTTGGATGCATCTTTCGATGAGCTGATCGAGAGTTTTTGTCATTGAATTCACCAAATCTACGATATATTACGCTAATTTAGCATATATATCTATTCGATATAATTGATATATTGATATATCATTTAGAAAGGTTTAAATAAACCAGAAGAATTGTAATCAGTATGAAAAGGAAGGTTATCAAGCAGGGGAATGGGACGCTTACTATGACCTTGCCAAAAAAGTGGGCAGATTCAGTGGGACTTACCGAGAATTCAGAGCTTGACATAATTGAGCAAGGACATAGTATTCAAGTGACTAGTTCCTCTGCTCAGAAAGGAACACAGATTGAGATCTCATTAGACTCCAATAATCGTACTTACATCAGGCAGGTTTTAAATAATATCTACTTAACAGGTTATGATGAAGTAAATGTTATTGATGTAGAGCCAGGCAGCTTAAAGACCATCCGTGAGGTTATAGAAGATTTGCTTGGGTATCAGATTATCCAGTATTCAAGGAATAGCTGTTTGATAAGGAACCTTTCTAAAGAGGATGATACTGAATTTTCAGCTCTACTTCGAAGAATCTTCTTGTTAGTCAAATTGCAACTTGATCTTATGATAGAGGATTTTTCTGGCCAAAAATTAGATAATCATCAGCAATTATTTGAGATTGGCAAGTCAATCCATAGGTTTGTTTATTACTGCAGAAGACTGTTGATCAAGACTAGGATGTTTTCTAATTACAAATCCACAAGAATGTATCTATTGATAACTAGGTTATTAACAATATCTCATAGTGTTGAATATCTATATGATTCGTTATCAGGTAGTCCAGTCATATCTAAACAAGAGCTAGAGTATTGCAAGGATACTGCTGAATATTTTCAATTATTTTACAGTCTATTCTATCAGTTGAAACACAAGTCGATCTATAAATTATCAGAGGGTAAAGAAGATCTTTTAGATCAACGCTTGCTTAAATTGTTATCATCAAAGAGTTCCAATCATATCGTGATCCATTATTGTGCCCAGATAATCAGGGATATCGCTAGAAATGGAGGTATTCTTTTTACTCTGAAGGACGAGCATCTTTCATAAATGCCCTAAAACCTTTTTTTAGATCTTCTGTGAATTCAAAAGCGCTATGATATCTGTCTTCTGGCTTGTATTGTAGGGTTTTATCAATTACCTTGGCAACTTCTGGGTGAACATGGCTATAATCTACAGTTACCTGTGAGAATTTATCAGAATCACTTACAATTGCAACTATCTCTGTTGAATCATCAGATATTGGGTGGTGTCCTGTGAGCATATGATATAAGATTGCTCCAACTGAATAAAGGTCTGAGGCAGGCGTTAATGCTTGTTCTTGGTTAAGCAATTCCGGGCTTGAGTATCTTCTAGAAGCATAACCTTTAACCTCATGTGAATCAGAAGATGTCAAGCCGAAATCAATCAGATATGTGCCTTTAGGTCCAATTATAATATTATTCGGAGAAACGTCATTGTGAACATAACCTCTGCTATGTATACCCCCCAGGACCTCTAAAACATGTATAAAGTATTCTGCTACTGTAGCTATCGCGATGCTGGTTGGGTGTCCTGATCTTATAGATTCTAGATGGTCAGCTATAACCTTATCTAAGGATATGCCTTCTACATACTCATATTTATCACAATTGACTTTTTTATCCATGACTTTTATTGCTATGTCACCATAGAAATTAGGTACACCTTTTACACCAGTCAAATCGTGCATAACAGAGAATTCTTTTTCAGAAATGTACGCCAGGCCTATCTCTGTCATCTGCCTCCTCCCAGATGGGCTGTCTGCTTCTTGTTTTGGCACTAGCATAACTTCACAAATATTTTTTCCTTGTGTAGGAAGTTCTTTTCTTATCAGTATTGCTGTAAATGTGCTTCCGTCACCGATTTTCCTTTCAGTATTGTAGTCAGGAACATACATTGCAGCCAGCTGGACTAATTCCTGTTCATTGTTGCATTGTGCTTCAGAAATTAGTCGGTTTAGATTATCTAGGAAACCCTTATCGTGTGATATATCAGGTGGAAGTTGGTATATCTCCTTGAATAGATATTCAGTTACATAAGGGTGGTCTTGGCATTCCATTGTTATAGCTAGCCTTGTTGCAGAAGCCAAATATTCTTTTACCTTAGGTATGTCGAATTCAGTTGGCATATCTGCTCTAAAGTAGAAACAACGATATTGTTCCGGTGATGTAGTCAGAAATATATCTACTATTTGCCTTGCAAAATCAAAATGATCCATCAATGCGGCAACATAATCAGTATTAATCTGGTCAAGCTTAATTCTTCTTGCATGTTTGTCTGAAGTATCGGCTACTGTCCTAACAAACTGGACAACCCTCTTGTTAGCAAGATCATGCACTCTATTTTCAAGCATTTGTTCTAGACCGCGGTTTGTGTATAAGTGTTCTCTAGGAGATGTGCATATTATATGTATAAGCTCTTCAGCATAACCTTCAATACGCGCATGACTTCCATAGTATCTTTCATCTTGGTTGTCTAGTTCACCTAAAACATATTGCCTGAATTTAAATCCGTCTGGGACAGCATGTGGTAGGCCGTCTGGCCTAAACCAGTAGTTATAAGATTCTACAACAGCTTCCGGAAGGTCTCTTTGAGCATTATTGAATGCTTCTATTATAGCATTATCACTGCATTCTTGTGAGAGTACAGTAACTAACCTTTCTATGTTGTCTAATATTTGCTCTCTTTTATCTGGGTCAAGGTGAGCACCATCTAAAACTAAATGATTTATTGTCTCGTGGATAGGTGCCAGCTGTGCTGCCAGTGCATCGTATTCTAGGCTGTAGATTGTATTGATCATATCAACCTCTCTGGTGGGATCAAGCCTTGTGGTTTTAATCCTGCATGAGTTGCTCCCAAAGCTTCGTGGAATGTTCCAGAAGATCGATAACCATAATTTGGATTCTTTGCGGCATAGTTTTGAGGCAGCCATTGAAGAGCATCATGGATGAACCTTTCAGGGTCTATGGCACTAAGAGTTCCTGCAAACTTCTGCAAGTGCGCATAACGTGTCATGGCTTCTACTACTAATGGATAAATCTCTGGGTCAACTGACCTGCCTCTTTCTCTTCTTCTTCTGCATACTTGTCCCAAATAATCAGCTACCCTTGAAGTGTCACTAAATTTATCACTGGTCCTTGCGTAATGGTGCTTAAAATACTCATTTGCTTCCTTAATATAACTTTTTGCTTTATCTACCAATCTTTCATCGTCAAATCTTGAAAGTAGCTTACAGATATGGCCAAAACAGTTATTTTCCATTTGAGAAAGATTCACTAGCACATCTGGCAGGCCTGAATTGGTTCTTGCCTCAAGGGAAGCCAGATTGTTCTGATCTTCAAAACGGTATAGTACACTACTTGCATATTTACCATCTGCTTTTATGTAATCAACTAATGCCTTGTACGCAGATACACTATCCCATGTGACTATATGATGTAAGTCGCTTTCATTAAAATCTTCTGCATTCATTGCATCCAAAACTATTTTTGCTAAGCGAGGATCTTGAGAAGATGGGGCAACTGCTGCCCACCATACATCCCTCAAATTATTGATATGTCTTGCGACAAACGCTTCCCCTTCAAATATGGGCTCATCCGTAAACCAATAAGCCAGCTTATCCTCTATCTGAAAAATGAGCTCTCCAGATTCTGGTAAAGCTCTTCTTATAAAGCTTCTACTTTCTGCGTGCGATGCTGATTTCATCGCTACTTCAACTGCTTTGGTAAGGTATGCTGGATCAGTGTGGCATGACTGATATAGAAAATCAAACCTGTCTGGTTGGTCTGTTCTTGTCACTGCTATTACTTCTGCTTCTATATTTTGGTTTCCCTGTTCAATTGCCTTGGTTAAAGCTTCTTTCTTTTGAATGTATGTCGGTTCAACTGTGGTCGGTTCAGGTTTTTTTACAGTGGTTGTATGGATACTTATGTCAAATATACTTTTTTCTCTACGTTTTTCAGATTCTTTATCGTGTCTTGCTTGAAGTGCTGCGTAACAAGGATGATCTTTATCAATATCCAAGAATAATAAGGAGTCCATCACACTGCTTACATGTTCTGGAGAACCAAAACGAGCAGTATGAGCTGTTTCGTACATGATCTTGGCTAAGGTATTGGCATCGTTACCTACCTGGTAAATGAAATTATCAATCACTTCTGGTTCATCAAACTTTCTATCTTCATTGGAGGGTAATCCCAAAACAGATTTATGGCCATAGATAAAACTGACAACTTTCGGATTGTAGCCCATGGCCTGGAAAAGGCCAACCTTTCTGCGGGCTGGATCATTTGTGCCTGGCTTGTTTTCGGTAAATCTAATCCTGTTTAGCTCATCAATTATCTTCTTGCATATTGCTTCCCTTTGAGCGTATGGCTTTGTAGGTGCTGAATGTGTTAGCATATCACAAGCCATGAAGAAGTTTGAATTGAAAGGATTGTATGCTTCAGGATGTGAATACGAAATGCCCATAAAAACTTCTGCAAAACCATTATTTTGGTGCATAGCGAAATATGGTTCAAGCATTGTTTCTATCAAGGCATCTAATTCTCTTGGTTGCAGTAATCCTGATAAGAAAATCATTGTCTGATCCCATGCTGGAAGAAGCCCCCTATTTGGCCCATCTATCAGTTGAGTGCTGAACCAACGTGTTGCTGGTTCTCGGAAAGACACATAATCTTCCCAAACCTGTTGAGTTGTAATGTGACCCTCCCTCACCTCTTTTGCTATATGCCTTGCTGCAAAGTATTCTTGCAGTGTCCTATGCATAAACTGTATCCTGCTATTTGTGAATGTCACAAGGTTACTGCCCATCACTACAGGTAATACCTCTGAAAGGTATTCTCCATAGCTCTGTCTTAAATTTTCTAAGATTTTTGCTTCATTAGCAGGTGTATCTGCTAATTGAGGGTCTGTGTGTAATTGGAATCCAATTTCTGCCATAACATCCAGAGCATCTTGTGACAATTTTCTGTTTTTGTCTATCTTTTCCCTATCTGCAAACTCTTCTTCTACGATCTGGCGGTACAGGTGTGCAATATTTGTCACATTAAATGGCCTATGCTGCAGGAAGGCTCTTTCATATAATCTTGTTACAAAACTTAGTAATAATGGATTTGTGCAGAAATCTAATAGGTTACTGTCTTGTTTAATTGTTTCATATAATCCTCTATAATCAAATGGCGACTGCTTGTATTTTTCTTTTAAGAATCTTTCAATATCTCTGATCTTTGCTGGCTGGAGTACATATTCATCAAATCCGTTAAATCCAGTCTTGGTATTAGGTCTTGTTGAGACCATAACTGGAAACCTTGCATTATTTATCTGTTCAATCAACCTTTGCTTTTCAAGAGCTACTTCGTCTAAACCGTCTAGAAAAACAGCAAACTTGCCTGTATCAAGCAGATGTGTTGTAACTTGGGCAAAATCAGGAAGCCTTGTTTGTCTTACGATAAACTCTTCTAGGGGTGAACCATCGTATTCAGATAATCTTATATAGATTGGCACTTTGCTCTCTTTTAAAGCAGCTTTCTGAAGGGCAACACTTTTACCTGATCCTGGTGGTCCAACTAATAATGTCCTTTGGGTTTGAATATAACTGAGCGGCTGAATATGCTCATTTTTATTTCTAACTTCTAGGTCAAGAGAACAATCGCCTAGTGGAATAATCGTTGGCGCTACCCTACGAAGCCTATCTTCTAATGTTGACCTAATTTGGTGTTCAACTTCAAATTCTGGAGTAGATACTCTGAGAAGTTCTGCATGGATTTTGCGCAATATTTCTGCTTCTATTTGGCTCTCAGTTTCACTGATTTTTATCGCCTATAATATATAAATGAACGTGACCTTATAAACCTTAACAAGTGCTCATGATAACAATACCTTTAAATATCATTTTGTCTTTCATATTCTTATGCCAATCGTAGAAGTTAAGATGTGGTCAGGTAGGACTGAGGAACAAAAGGAACAGATAATCCAAGGTATTACAAAAGTACTTGAGGATGTTGGTGTTCCTGCTGAAAAGACTACTGTAATAATCACAGATTATCCTAAGTCTAATTGGGGAACTAAAGGAGTGCAAGCTTCTAAACTATAGAAAATGGAATACAAGTTACCTTTTACAAAAGAGCAGGTTTTGGAATGGAATATTCCAACTCCATTTCACATATATGATGAGAAAGCGGTAGTTTCCAATGCAAGAAAATTGTATAAGGCTTTTTCATGGGCTCCTGGTTTTAAGAATTATTTTGCTGTAAAGGCATGCCCTAATCCATATATCATGAAGATACTAAAGAAGGTTGGTATGGGTGCTGACTGTTCTAGCTTGCCTGAACTGATGTTATCTGATAAGATCGGCCTATCAGGTGAACAGATAATGTTTACATCTAATGATACACCTGCTGAAGAGTTTGTGTTTGCTAGAAAGATTGGTGCAGTGATCAATCTAGATGATATCTCGCATATTGAATTTCTGGAAAAGGCTGCTGGCATTCCTGAACTTATCTGTTTTAGGTATAATCCTGGCCCTCTAAAAGGAGGAAATGCGATAATCGGAAAGCCTGAGGAAGCAAAGTATGGACTTACCAGGGAACAATTGTTTGAAGCTTATAGGATAGTTAAGCAGAAGGGTGCTAAAAGATTTGGACTTCACACGATGGTTGCCTCTAATGAACTTAACCCAGAATACCATATTGATACTGCCAAGATGTTGTTTGAATTAGTTTGGGAAATTAAGGAAAAGCTAGGGATAATCATCGAGTTTATCAACCTTGGAGGAGGTTATGGGACACCCTACAAACCTCAGGATAAACCGATTGATCTTGATTATGTCTCTGCTCAAATAAAAAAAGCTTATGACGAGATGATAATAGCAAATGGCATTGACGGTCTAAAGATATTCATGGAATCAGGCAGGATGATAACAGGGCCATACGGCTATCTGGTTAGCAAAGCTAGACACCTAAAGCACACTTACAAAGATTATGTAGGGATGGATGCTTGCATGGCTAATCTTATGAGACCTGCGCTTTATGGTGCATATCATCATATCACTGTGCTTGGTAAGGAGAATGCTAAGCTTGACCATAAGTATGATGTTACTGGTTCATTGTGCGAGAATAATGATAAGTTTGCAATAGATAGGATGCTGCCAGAGGTTTCTGTGGGTGATATCCTGGTATTCCACAATGCTGGTGCTCATGGCCATGCGATGGGTTTTAACTATAACGGGAAGCTTAGGTCTGCTGAGTATCTGCTTAGAGAAGATGGTTCTGTTGTGATGATAAGGAGAGCTGAGACTGCTCAAGATTATTTTGCAACTTTGGATCTTGATAATCTAAAAGAGTTCTAAGCTGCTTTCTTCAGCTTTATTGTTGTTTTTAATGCTTCTTCTTCCAGGTGATGCAGATGTTCTGCAAACTGCATTAAAGATCCTGTTTCCCTTTCCATCCGATCTACTGTCTCTTCTACATGCTGTATGTCTGTGAGAATATAACTCTTATCTCTTTTATGCTGGATATCTGCAATCAATGTCCTTACAACAATATTATACCTTTCGATTGAGTAATGAAGACTGTGTGCTTGTTGTGAGAAGTGCTGTAATTGAGCGTTTGAGAGGGAAATTGCAGCTAAATGCGCTTGGATCTCTTGCATCATCTTGCTAAAATTTGGTTGATTTGCTTTAAGGTGCTGGATTATAGCTTTTTTCCTTTTTCCAAAGTCTGTCTTTATTATTCCCATTTTATCACCCAAATTATGCCATACTTAATGAGTTTAAATATTTTATGTTGGTAGATATATTATAAGGAAACTGTCATTTTTTTGTTTTATTAATAACGATAATCTTATAAATCAACAGTATTTTCAAAGCTTTATGACACAGCCAAATCCGCACGAAGCAGCAAAGGAAACTATAAACCAGGTAGCTGATATACTTAAATTAGATGACTGGGTCAGGGAAAGCCTTCTAAACACTCACCGAGAGATAAAGGTAAGTTTTCCAGTTGAGATGGACGATGGGACCGTAAAGGTTTTTACTGGATACAGGGTACAGCATAATCATATGATGGGACCTTTCAAAGGAGGCATCAGATATCACTGGGATGTGAACCTGGATGAGGTAAGGGCATTAGCCACATGGATGACTATTAAGACTTCTGTATTGGACCTTCCACTTGGTGGAGGGAAAGGCGGAGTTATCTGCAATCCAAAAGAAATGTCAAAGAAAGAGCTTGACAAGATGACAAGAGGATTTGCAAGAAGGATAGCTCCAGTCATAGGTCCACTTGTAGATATACCTGCACCTGATGTTTACACAACCGCTGAGATTATGGGCTGGATCGCTGATGAATACTCAAGATGTTCTGGGAAAAAGTCTCCTGGAGTAATAACTGGAAAGTCAATTAAAGATGGTGGATCAGAAGGCAGGGTTGAAGCAACTGGCAGAGGCGGCCTTTTTGTACTGCAAAAATATCTTAAAGAGATTGGTGATAATCTTAAAGGTAAAACAATCGCTATCCAAGGTTTTGGTAATGCTGGTTCAATTTTTGCAAGGCTTGCTTTTGAATCTGGAGCAAAGATAATTGCAGTTTCTGATTCAAGCGGTGCGATAATAAATGAGCAAGGGCTTGATATCCTTGCTGTAATCAAACATAAAGAAAAGACCCGCAAAGTTGGGGATTTTCCTGGTGCAAGGAATTCAAGCAATGAAAGTATCCTTGAGATGAAATGTGATGTGCTTGTACCGGCAGCTTTAGAAAATGTGATTGTCAGGGAGAACGCAAGTAAGATCAAGGCTAAACTTATATTAGAGCTCGCCAATGGTCCTGTTAGTTCAGCTGGACAAAAGGCTCTTGAGAAAAAAGGAACTGTAGTAATACCAGATGTACTAGCTAATGCTGGCGGTGTTCAGTATCTTATTATGAATGGGATCAAAACCTGAAGAATGAACATTGGACAGAAGATGTGGTTAATCAAAAACTTCAAAAGAGGATTGAGAAGAATACTAAAGAGGTAATTGAGACTGCTGAAAAATACAAGGTCAATCTTAGGCTTGGCGCTTATATCTTGGCAATAAGCAGGATCGCTAAGAAAGCCCATAATGAGCTTAACCTTAATCATTATATATGCATGAAGGATCTTTTGTAAGATGGTAAAAAGAAATAAGAATATTGAAAAATTAAAAGCAGGCTATCTATTCCCAGAGATTGGTAGACGAAAAAGAGAGTTTTTAGCTAAAAATCCTGGAATAAAACTAATTTCGCTTGGTATTGGGAATACCACCGAGCCATTAACACCTCATGTTGTTGATGCTTTGGTAAAATATTCAAAATCCTTAGGTACTAAAGAAGGTTATACTGGTTATGATGATGATCAGAAGGCTCAGGATTTTCTTCTAGAATTAAAGACAAGAATCTCAAAGAATTGGTATAATGGTCTAGTAGGGGCTGATGAGATAGTTTGCTCAGATGGTGCAAAACCTGATTGTGGCAGGCTTCAAGTTCTATTTGGCAATGATGTAACTATCGCTGTGCAGGATCCTGCATATCCAGTCTATGTTGACGGCTCTGTTATTATCGGGGCAACAGGTGAATACAATGAGAAAAAGCAAGGGTTTGATAAGCTTATATATATGCCTTGCACTCCTGAAAATAATTTCTTACCTGATTTAAGCAAATTACCAAGGACTGACCTGATATATTTCTGCAGCCCTAACAATCCAACAGGTGCTGTTGCAACAAAAGAGCAATTAAAAGAGTTGGTTGATTTTGCACTTAAAAATAAGTCTATAATCATCTTTGATGCTGCTTATTCAGCATTTATCAACGATAAAAAGCTTCCAAAGTCAATATTTGAGATTAAAGGTGCAAGAGAATGTTCAATTGAGATAAATTCACTTTCAAAACCAGCTGGTTTTACTGGTGTTAGGTTTGGTTGGACAGTTGTTCCAAAAGAGCTGAAGTTTGATGATGGTAGTCCTGTTCTTTCTGACTGGAAAAGGATCATGGGCACACTTTTCAACGGTTCTTCCAATATTGTTCAGCAGGGAGCGCTTGCTGCTTTTGATAAAATTGGTATTAAAGAGATGCAAGGCATGATCGATTACTATATGGAAAATGCAAGATTGATCAAACAGGGTCTTGATGCAGCTGGGATCAAAAGCTATTGGACTGGAAATTCACCTTATATCTGGGCACACTTTCCTGGAAAGGATAGTTGGGATGTGTTTTCTAAGATCTTAGAAGAAGGGCACGTTGTGACAACTCCTGGTGCTGGGTTTGGACCTGCAGGACAAGGTTTTGTCAGGTTCTCTGCTTTTGGTCACAGAGAAGATATTGTTGAAGCTGTTGAAAGGGTCAAGAAGCTAAAATTCTAACAGTAAGCTTTTATATCAGCGGTTTTTATTTGTCAATATGAAAAATGAAAATAAAGGTGAATTGTTTATATTATCATCTTCTATATTCTTTGCAATAACTGCAGTGCTAGTCAAGATACTTACAGGAACATTTAGCGGACTTTTTGTTTCCCTGATGAGGTTTGGTATAGGTATTGTTCTTGCTGTAACTATCATGAAAAGCGGCAAAAAAAGCTTAAAAGGTTTTATGACCAAGGATTATATCCTAAGGGGAATTTTTGGTGCTATAGCTATGATATTTTTTTACATCTCGATACAGTTATCAAACAGTGCCAGGGCTGCGATGCTTAATCTTACATATCCAATATTTGTGATGATCCTTGGTGCAATGTTTTATGGACATAAGATTACTAAAAAGCATGTTGTCAGCCTTGCATTAGGCGTTATAGGTGTTGTGTTTATTTTCTATGATGGAACATCTTATGGTCTTCTGGGAAATATTTTAGGGTTGCTTTCAGGGGTTGCAGCTGGTTTTGCCATACATCACATAAGCAGGCTAAGGGCAATGCATGTATCTGCGCATAATGTGTATCTTTCAACTTGCTTGTTCGGTTTTATCCCTGCTTTGTTTGCATACAAGGAGATTGTTAAGATCAATATGACCAATGTGTGGGTGTTCTTGGTTATGGGTGTGATGATATACATAGCGCAATATCTTATGACAAAAGGGTATAAATATGTCCATCCAACACGAGGCAGTATCCTTATGTACACTTACATCCCACTTACTGCTGTGCTTAGTTATTTTGTTGTAGATGAAAGGATCACAGTCAAATTTATCATTGGGGCATTGCTGATATTTATCGGTGTGATGTTTAAGGAAAAAAGTGCATAACATTTATATAAAAAAGTTGAATCAATAATCTAAAAATGTCAAAAAATGAAGATTCTTTGCATTGGGCTGACCAGATGGCGAGAGCCATAGTTGAGCGAGAGCAGACAGAGCCAAAACTAAGGGAGATCGTAAAAGAGAAAGGGTACATAGTATATGATGAAAAGACACCGTCCGGAAGCATACATATCGGCTCTGGGAGAGGATGGGTCATCCATGATGCGATAGCAAAAGCTCTTCGTGATCTTGGTGTAAAAGCTAAATTTGTTCTTAGTTCAGATGATATGGACCCGTATGATAAGGCTAATAAGGATCTTCCAGAAAGCTTTGACCAATATTTGGGTATGCCATTTAGAAATATCCCATCACCTGTTCAAGGCTACAAAAGCTTTGCAGATTATTATTTTAAGCAAGTGACTGAGAAATTTAAGGATTTTGGCATACAGTGTGAATTAGAAAGCACTGGAGAGCGTTATATAAAAGGTGATTTTAATTCTGCAATCAAGACCGTACTTGATAATTTTGACAAGATCCAGGCTATTTATGAAAGATTTTATGGTGAAAAGCCAAATACATTATTCTTTAACCCTATATGTGAGAAATGTGGTAAGATAGGAACAACCTGGGCATACGAATGGGACACTGTTAATGAGGTTCTTAAGTATAAATGCATGAAGAATCATGTTAAATGGGCAGAAGGCTGCGGGCATGAAGGTGAGATGTCTCCATACAATGGAAACGGCAAGCTGCCATGGAAAGTTGAATGGGCTGCAAAGTGGCCTACTGTTGGTGCTGCATGTGAGCTTGCAGGGAAGGATCATTTTACTCATGGGGGGTCTAGGTCAATCGCTATCGCTATAGCTGATGAAATATTTGATTTTCCTCCTCCTTATCCATCAACAAGAAAGAATATTGGAAAGGGTTATGAGTTTTTTACAGTGGGTGGGAAAAAGATGTCTACATCAAAAGGGGCAGGCATAGGTTTTGCTGAAGCCACAGAGTATGCGCCAGCCCATATACTAAGATATCTCCTGGTAAGCACCAGGCCTCATGCTGTTATTGATTTTGATCCTGTAAACAAGAATGATCTGATATTATTGCATGAAAGGTTTGATAAGACTGAGCGGATATATTTTGGAGTTGAAGAGGCATCTGATAGTGAGGTTGCTAAGAATAAAAGGATCTATGAGCTGAGCCATGTTGGGAAGATACCATCAAAGATGCCTATACAGATACCTTTTTCGTTTGCAGCTATCATAATACAGGTAGTGCTTGATGTTGACAAAGCGATAGAATTGTTGAAAAAATTAAAGCATATTCCGAAAGATGCTGAAAAGCATGACTTAAAAGAGCTTATTGAAAGGCTCAAATTTGCAGAGAACTGGGTTAAAGAGTTTGCACCTGAGCAGTATGTCTTTAAGATAAATGAGAAAGTACCTGATGATGTAAAGGCAAAGATCGAACCAAAGCAGCTTGAATGCTTGTTTAAGGTTAAAGCATATCTTAAAGAGCATGATGAAGTGGATGAGAAACTACTTTATGATCAGTTCTATAATATTGCAAGATCAGTCGATATCAATCCAGCTGAACTTTTTAGGGCAGCTTATTATGTTCTGATTGGCAAAGAAAAAGGGCCTAAGCTTGCAAATTTTATCGTTACTTTAGGTAAAGAAAAGGTTATTGAATTGATCGAGCAGCTTTGATCTTTGCATAATTGTTAAAATGTTAACACAACCTATTTAAATATACCCCTTATCTTTATTCTAAAAATATTCAAGGTGGTTGCATGATAGTTATGAAATTTGGTGGTTCATCTGTTAAGGATGCTCAGAAATTCTTAGAGGTTGCTGAGATAGTAAAGTCTAGGCTTGATAAAAAGCCGATAGTAGTTCTTTCAGCAGTCAAAGGCGTGACTGATAACCTTATAAAAGCATTGTCTGAAAGCATACATGGCAAATTTGATTCTTACAAGGAGATAGAAGCTAAACATAAGGAGATATTAAAAGGCCTTGAGTTGGATCAAAGTACTGTAGATGATGAGTTAAAAGAATTGAAGGAGGCACTTGATGTCAATTCAAAATTAAAAGAGGATAACCATAAGATCTTAGATTATATCTCATTTTTTGGCGAAAGGATGAGTTCTAAGATACTTTCTGCGCTTTTGGTTAAGCAGGGGATAGCATCAAATTATCACATATCAGGCGATATTGGCCTGCAGACAGATTCAAACTTTGGTGATGCGACTTTTCTTGAATCATCCTATGAAGTAATGCATAAGAACCTAGCTGGAGCTGATTATGTTCCTGTGATCACTGGGTTTGGCGGGAAAGATGAAAACGGTGAGTTTACAACCTTTAATCGTGGCGGTTCAGATTATGTTGCTTCATTGGTTGGTGCTGGTGTCAGGTCAGAAGAAATACAGATATGGACTGATGTAAATGGTGTTATGACTACTGATCCGCGAATTGTCCCAGAGGCAAGGACAATTCCTGAACTCAGTTTTGCAGAAGCTGCTGAATTGGCATTTTTTGGAGCCAAAGTTTTGCACCCAAAGACAATAAAACCTGCTATGGACAAGAATATCCCTGTGAAGGTACTTAATACGTATGAGCCAGAAAATCCAGGTACAACAATAGTCCCTGCTTCAAATGTGCAGAGCGGGGTAATGAAAGCCATCGCAAGCAAGAAAAATGTTACCATATTGAACTTGTGCTCTGCAAGGATGCTTAATGCATATGGTTATCTTGCCAAAGTGTTTGAGGTCTTTAATAAGAATAAGAAAAGTGTAGACATGATCACAACATCAGAGGTTAACCTTTCAATCACAGTGGATAGTGAAGATAAACTGGATAAGATTGCTGCAGAGCTTGAAAAGTATGGGAATGTTAAGATCGATACGAACAAGGCTTTAGTGTGTGTTGTTGGTGAAGGCATGAAGCAGACTCCGGGCATATTGGGGGAGTTATTCTCTATTCTTGGCAAAGATAACATAAACATCGATATGATCTCTCAGGGAGCTTCAGAGATCAATGTTAGCTTTATTGTCAATAACATTGATGCAGATAAGGTTGTGAAAGTGCTCCATAAGGCGTTTTTCTAGAAATATTTATATTCTCTAACACTAAATGAGTATTTATGATATATAACGCTAAAGGAGAACTGGTCACAGCTAACATGAAGGATTTTGAGCTGAATGTGAACGATTTTGTGGTCCGAATAGTGAACAAAGTTGGGCCTGAGATTGATTCTTGGCTATCAGGGACAAAATTCAAGGATTTCTCAGGATGGATAAGTGTCCTAATGAATGTATTATGGGCAGATGCAATCTACCGTGAGGTACCTAAGCTGACTTTGGTCCTTGAGAAAGGGCTTCCAAAGGGATTTGGTGATATTTCTGATGCTGATGCTGTATGGAACTTCATTGAAAGTGGCAATGCAGCATATGTTGATAAAAGGGAGATAGATGCTGGCCAATATATGATACATCTGATGATGGAATTGTTTAGGTATCCGGTGATAAATGTCAAGGTGTCGCGTATAATGCATCAGATAGCACGGCTGCTGATCCATGAGATGACGAATATGCTTAATTATGAGCACCATAAGATTAAATCTCAGGTTAGGCACCAGAGCTACAGGCTTGAGGCGAAGATTAATAGGTTAAAGGCGCAGATAGATGCACAGATTTCAGTAGTTAGTCACATCAAGGAATTTAAGCGAAAAGTGTTAGAGATTACTCTACTTCTAAGACGATTTATCTTTTTGTTTCAGGAAAGACTATATCTCGAGGGGATAACAGAGCTTGAAAATAACTTAGGCAATTTGCAATGTGATAAGCGGGATAGGGAACACATTTACAGGACTGCATTAGATGCAGCAGACCATTTTGTGCAAAGGCTTAAGCGAATACTTCATGATTTTTCCAGGATCGAGCCAAACAGTGTGGATAGATTATTATCTGATCTTAAAGAGTTGTTGGCAGAAAGATCATATTTTTATATCATTGGGTTACATGTGTTCTATGAGATCTATATGTCTGGAAGGATGAGGGAGATCGAGAAGGGCTCTATCCGTGATGTGTTTAGGGTATATCTAAAGGCCTGTGTCAATCTTCAGCCCATAATTTGTATGCATGGGAATTCTGCAAAATATTCCTTTTCTGATATGATAGGTAAAATACATCAGGCAAGGAAAAAGATCAAATATCCTCAATCCTGATTACAACTGTCTTTGACTTGACCACGTCAAGCTTATTTATCTGGTCTACTGCCTGCATCATATCAGATTCTCTTACATTGTGTGTTATAATTGTAATCGGTACAATATCTTTGCCAAGCTCTTTTTGTGAGACTCCCGAGATGCTGATGTTATTTTTGCCCAAAATATCGGCAATCATAGCAAAAACACCTGGCTTATCCAACACATTTGGTCTTAGGTAGTATCTACAGGTTATGGTGTTTATGTCTTTCAGTTTCTTTTCTTCTGAATAATAATTTGTAATTGAGCTAGACTTGGCAATGTCAATTATGTCACCGACTACAACGGTGGCTGTTGGCATCGATCCTGCGCCTTTTCCGTATAACATGGCTTTGTCAATGTTATTTCCCACTAAATAGATTGCGTTTGATTCATTTTTTATATTGGCAAGTTCATGAGTCTGAGGGATCATTGTAGGGTGCACTCTGAGCTCAATCTCATCATCAATTTCTTTAGCGATGGCCAGAAGTTTTATTGTGTAGCCTAGGTCTTTTGCATACTTGATGTCGCTTTTGTTTATCTTTGTTATGCCCCATGTTAAGATGTCATCTTTTATCTTGGCATTGAATGCTAATGATGAAAGTATCTTAAGCTTTTGAGCTGAGTCAAGGCCGTCAACATCAAAGCTTGGATTTGCCTCTGCGAATCCCAATTCCTGTGCTTGCTTTAGCGCCTGGTCATAGCTTAGTCCTTCTTCCATCTTTGTTAAGATATAGTTGGTTGTGCCGTTAAGTATGCCGTATATCCTATTTATCTTGTCGGCTGCAAAGCTTTCTCTGATGGCTTTGATTATCGGTATACAGCCGCCAACTGCTGCTTCAAACATTATACTTACATTATTATCCTCGGCAGCTTTGAATATCTCTTCACCATGCTTTGCGATAACTGCTTTGTTTGCAGTTACTACATTCTTTTTTGCTCTTATGGCTTCAATAATGATTGTCCTTGCAGGTTCGTAGCCTCCGATAACTTCGACAATTGTGCTAATGTCCGGGTCGTTTAGGAGGTCTTTGTAGTTTTGTGAGTAGATCCCTCTTATTCCGAGCATTTCGGCTCTTTTTTCATCAAGATCACATACTCTCTTTAGCTCGATAGTTGTGCCTGTCCTGGCTGTTATCAATGTCTTGTTCTCCTTTAGTATCTTAACTACACCAGAACCTATGGTCCCAAGCCCTATCAAGCCGATTTTTGTCATTTTTTTGCCTCCTTTAGCCCTACGTCTAGATGGTTTCTATGGATGTGTAGAAACCACACACAGCTTAAGCTGTTGTAGTAGTAGGACTAGTTAAAGTTGTCAACATTGAACTGAATATTGCTGACATTTTAAATTGTAGAAATGGCTCAACTATTTAAACTTTGCTCATACCAATCAATGGTCTTCTTTAAACCTTCATCAAAATCCATCTTTGCCTTAAATCCAAACTCTTTCTCTGCTCTGGAAGTGTCAAGGCATCTTCTTGGCTGGCCGTTTGGTTTTGTCTTGTCCCAGATGATATCTCCGTCATATTGCATTAGCTCACATAACTTATGAACTAAATCCTTTATCGTTATCTCAAATCCTGCGCCAATATTTACTGGGTCAGACTTGTTATATCTTTCCGCTGAAAGAACAATCGCTTCTGCTGCGTCATCTACATATAAGAATTCTCTTGATGCTGATCCGTCACCCCAGACTGTAATGTGGTCTTCTTTGTTTTTCTTGGCATCATAAATCTTTTTTATCAGAGCAGGGATCACATGTGAGCTGTCAGGGTTAAAATTATCACATGGGCCGTAAAGGTTAACTGGAAGTAGGAAAATTGAATTGAATCCATACTGCTGCCTATATGCTTGGCTCTGGACCAGAAGCATCTTCTTTGCTAGTCCATATGGCGCATTGGTCTCTTCTGGATAGCCCTTCCATAAGTCATCTTCTTTAAATGGGACTGGCGTATACTTAGGGTATGCGCAAATAGTGCCCACAGCTACGAATTTTCTAACTTTTTGTAGCCTTGCTTGTTCCATCAATTGGGTACCCATCATTAAGTTATCATAGAATAATTCAGCTGGTTTCTCTCTATTTAATCCTATACCGCCTACTTTTGCAGCTAGGTGGATTATTGTGTCACATGGGAAATCTTGAAGCATCTGTTTTATGCATGATTCTTTTCTTAGGTCATAGACTTTGCTTCTTGGTACAAAAATGTTCTTTTTAAGAATACCTCTTTCCAATAGTTTTTCTATTACTTTTTTTCCAAGAAATCCAGAACCTCCTGTAACAATCACTTTTTCCATCAGTATACCACTTTATTACTCTTTAATAAATTTAGGTCGGCATCTATCATTATCTTGATAAGCTCTGTAAATGATGTTTTATGTTCCCAACCTAATTCGCTTTTTACCTTGCTAGGGTCACCTAATAATAGGTCTACTTCACTTGGCCTGAAATATTTTGGGTCAATCTCAATAATTGTCTTTCCTGTCTTTTTGTTAATCCCTTTCTCATTGATGCCTTTATTCTGCCACTCTAATTCTATCTCTAGTAATCTGCAACACTCTTCAATAAATTGTCTTACAGAATGCGCTTTACCAGTAGCTATCACATAATCCTCTGGCTTTGGATGCTGGAGCATCATCCACATCGCTTCGACATATTCGGGGGCATACCCCCAGTCTCTTTTTGCTTCTAAGTTACCTATAAACAGCTTTTCTTGTTGACCAAGCATTATTTTGCATAGGGCCATGGTAATCTTTCTTGTTACAAATGTCTGGCCTCTTCTTGGGCTTTCGTGGTTGAACAATATGCCGTTACAGGCAAACATGTTATAGGACTCCCTATAGTTCTTGATTATCCAGTAAGCATAAAGTTTTGCTGCACCATAAGGGCTTCTTGGATAGAAAGGGGTTGTCTCTTTTTGCGGGGTTTCAGTAACCTTGCCAAAGAGTTCACTTGTAGATGCTTGGTAAATCTTGCACTTGTCTGTCATATCGAGTAATCTTACTGCTTCAAGTATCCTTAATGTCCCTAATCCGTCAGAATTGGCTGTATACTCTGCAGTCTCAAATGAAACCTTAACATGGCTTTGCGCACCAAGGTTATATATCTCGTTTGGCCTTATCTCCTTGATTAATCTGATAATATTTGTAGGATCTGTAAGGTCGCCATAATGCAGGTGAAAGTTTGGCTTTTCATGGATGTCTTGATATAAGTGGTTTATGCGCCACGTATTGAATGTACTGCTTCTTCTTAATATCCCATGTACTTCATAACCTTTATCCAGCAATAGCTCAGCTAGGTAAGAGCCGTCTTGTCCTGTAACACCTGTTATCAATGCTGTTTTCATATGTGTTTCTCCCGTACTAATGTGCTTGCTTTGTATAAGCTTTCAAATGTTCCTGCATCTGACCAATAGCCATCAAGGATTTTTGCATCCATCTTTCCCAATTTAATATATGCGTTGTTTACGTCTGTAATCTCTAGTTCTCCCCTATGGCTTGGCTTAAGATTTCTTATTATTTCAAATACTTTATTATCATATAGGTATAATCCGGTAACTGCCAAATTTGTTTTTGGTTCTTTTGGTTTTTCTTCTATCTCAATGACTTTATTGTTTGAATCAACTGTTGCTACACCAAACCTCTTGGCATTTTTGACTTCTTTAAGAAATATCCTTGCTCCTTCATGAAAATCACTAATGTCAAGCTTATCTTCAAAGATATTGTCTCCAAGAATAACACAGAGTTTTTTGTCATCAACAAAGTCCTCTGCTAGTCCTAAAGCATGAGCTATTCCCATGGCTTCATCCTGGATCTCATAGCTTAATCTTACTCCAAATTCTTTTCCTGATCCGAGGATATTAACAAATGCGCCTGCATGCGGCCTTCCTGAGATTATCAGGATATCTTTTATGCCTGCATCAATCAATGTTTGTAGTGGGTAATAGATCATGGGCTTGTTGTATACTGGAAGAAGGTGCTTGTTTGTTACTCTGGTAATCGGCATAAGCCTGCTTCCTGTACCGCCTGCAAGAATTATTCCTTTCATTTTGTCTGGTGCCTCATTATCTTTATCCCCTCTTCAAATGTATGCATCAATATACCTTGCTTTTTTAGCTTTTCTATACTCAAACTGCTATCTTTTGGTCTTTTGGCTGGAAGGTTTAGGTCTTTCATCAAGATTGGCTTGATCAGGCATTTATTTAGGTTGAATTCTTCTGCAATCTTTATTGCCATATCGTACCTTGTCAATCTTTGAGCGCCAGCAACATGATATACGCCTTTGCAATCATTCTTTGTCAACAGATTAACTGCATCTGCTATATCATCTGTTAATGTTGGTGTACCATACTGATCAGTATAGGTTTTAATCTCTTTTCCTTGGCTTAGCGAATTGACCACCCAGTTAACATAGCTTCTTTCAGAGTTATCTCCATTGTAGCCATATAGGACAACTACCCTTAGGATAAGATAATCATCGCTTTTTTCTTTTAAAATATTCTCTGCCTTTAATTTAGTCAAAGCATAGTATCCTAATGGGTTTGGTGTATCATCTTCCTTGTACATGCCTTTTTCTCCATCAAAAATAAAGTCTGTTGAGAAATAGACTAGTTTGGCTTTGGTCTTATTGCATGCTTCTACAATACTATGCATCGGAGCTACATTTACCTTTTCTGCCAATTCCTTGTATGTCTCGCATAAATCAACATTTGTCATTCCTGCTGCGTGTATCACGATATTTGGTTTTACGTCTATTATTTTCTGGATATCCTGTATTTGTGTGATGTCTACCTTTGGCTCTTTACCGTGATAAAAAGGATAGACTTCATGATGTTCGGACAGGATTTTCACTAATTTTGTCCCAAGGAAGCCGCCAGCGCCCATTATTGTGATTTTAATGGTTTCCACCACCAATCATTTTCTTTGTACCAGTTTATCTTGTGCTTTAACCCCTGCTCAAAATCTAATTTAGGTTTCCAGCCTAAGTCTTTCTGGATCTTGTTGAAGCTTATTGCATATCTTAGGTCGTGGCCTGGCCTGTCTTCTACAAACTCTATCATGTTTTCTGTTTCTCCCATCTGGCCAAGAATGAATTTGGTAATCTCTAAATTTGTCTTTTCACAACCGCCACCGATGCAGTAGGTTTCGCCGATAGTCCCTTTCTCCAAAATAAGTTGGATTGCCTTGCAGTGATCCTTTACATGCAGCCAGTCTCTAATATTTTTTCCCTCACCATAAACCGGTACCGTCTTTTTTTGGATAAGGTTAGTGATAAACAATGGCATAAGTTTTTCTGGATGTTGGTATGGCCCGTAATTGTTTGAGCAGTGTGAGATAGTGATTGGTAGATCATAGGTGTTGTGGTAGGCTCTGACTAAATGGTCAGATGCAGCTTTAGAAGCGCTGTAAGGTGACCTTGGGTTGTATGGGGTGTTTTCATCAAAAGGTTTATCATCAAATCCCAGTTCACCATATACTTCATCTGTTGAGATATGGTGGAACCTCCTTTTGTATTTTTTGGCAGCGTTAAGGAGAACCTGTGTGCCAAGCACATTTGTACGGATAAAATCAGAAGGGTTTGTTATGCTTCGGTCAACATGTGTTTCTGCTGCAAAGTGGACAATTGCGTCGACTTCCTTAATCAAAGGTTCAACAGTCTGTGCATCGCAGATGTCACCTTTAACAAATCTGTATCTATTTGTTTCTATGTCTTTAAGATTATCTAGGTTACCTGCGTATGTCAACTTATCCAGATTAATAATCTCATAATCAGGGTTTTCAAGAATGTGCCTTATGAAGTTGCTTCCGATAAATCCGCATCCGCCTGTAACCAATAGTCTCATTCTTATATGCTCTCTTTTATTTTAATGTCTTTAAAGTGTGGCAAATTCTTATCTCTCTCAGAAATTATCGGCTTATCAATAGGCCATGATATGTTAATTGTTGGATCATTCCAGATAACACCTCGCTCAAGCTCTGGTGCATATTCTTTAGTTGCCTTATACAGAAATTCTGCATCTTCAAGCACGCAAAAACCATGGGCAAATCCTGGAGGTATCCATAACATCTTTTTGTTATCTTCGGATAAGATTGCAGATACCCATTTTCCATATGTTGATGATCCTTTCCTTATATCAACTGCAACATCAAATATCTTGCCTTTTATCACTCGAACCAGTTTCCCCTGTTCTTTTGGAGGCAGCTGGTAGTGTAAGCCTCTTATTACCCCTTTTGCTGACCTTGACTGGTTATCTTGAGTGAATTCGTATTTTATCCTTTGTTTTTCAAAAGCCTCTTTTTTGTAGCTTTCAAAGAAGTAACCTCTATTATCTACAAAAATCTTAGGTGTAATTAAAACTACGTCAGGTATATCTAGCTTTTTAAATATAATTGGTTATCTTCCCCCTTGACAAAATGTTTATTTTCAATATATAAAAACTTTTGTTATTTAGAAATTCACCAAGGGCAATAAATCTTGATATATGGTGAATTTCTTAATCCGAAAAACTTTCCAATGAATATCTTGGCAAGGCAAAGTTTTGTTATTTTAGTAACAAAACCTATTTAAATATACTCTCTTGCCAATGGTTTGGTGGTATTAATGAAAAAACTGAGATGTGGTGTTTTAGCAGGAACTGGTATGGTTGGCCAGAAGTATATACAGCTTCTTGAAGATCATCCTTATTTTGAGGTTACATATGTTACAGCTTCAGAAAGGTCAGCTGGTAAGAAATATATCGATGCTGTAGAAGGCAGATGGCATATGCCAACTGAGATGCCTGAAAGTGTTAAGGATATTGTTGTTGAGAACATGGATACTCTTGATAAGGTCAAGGAATCTTGCGATTTTGTGTTCTCTGCTTTGGATTCAGGGCCAGCTAAAGAGTGGGAAGAGAAATATGCTGCAGCTGGGATCCCTGTTGTTTCAAATGCATCTGCACATAGGCACACACCTGATGTTCCCATGCTAATACCTGAGATAAATGCTGATCATCTTGATATTATTGCGCTACAACAGAAGAGTAGGGGTTGGGATAAAGGTTTTATTGTTGTAAAGCCTAATTGCTCGCTTCAGAGCTATATGACACCTTTGTATGCACTTCACAAAGAGTTTAAGATCAAAAGGGCAATCATCACCACAATGCAGGCAGTGTCTGGTGCTGGACATCCTGGTGTGGCAAGCTTTGACATAATCGATAATATCATCCCTTATATCGGCGGAGAAGAAGAAAAGTCTGAAAAAGAGCCTTTGAAGATACTTGGCAAGATTGTTGATGGTAAGTTTGTCAATGACGATTCAATCAAGATATCTGCACATTGCAACAGGGTTGGCACCATCGATGGCCATATGGCTTGCGTATCAGTTGAATTTGAGAAAAATCCAACCAAGGAGCAGATCCTTGCTGCATGGAAGGAGTTTAAGGCAGTGCCGCAGGAACTTGATCTTCCTCTTGCACCAAAGCAGCCAATCATATACCGTGATGAGCCTAACAGGCCGCAGACGCGTCTTGATAGGGATGCAGACAAAGGCATGGCTTGTGTTGTTGGAAGATTACGGCCCTGTAATGTATTCCAATGGCGCTTTACAGCATTGTCGCATAATACAGTGAGAGGGGCTGCTGGTGGTGGTATACTTAATGCTGAGCTCCTCTATAAGAAGGGTTTTTTGACCGCAAAGCTTAAATAGTTGCCTTTTCCAGATATTTTTTGGGTTGGTAATGCAAAAGATATGCTTTTTTTATAAGAGAGAGGTTCCTGATTTTGGAGCTGATTTCTTATATCTTAAATTGGGCAGAAGGGAAAGGATTGACAATTCAAATGATTACAATGTAATTTTTGAGGCAGATCTTCCTATAAATCTTTCTGAGTATAATGAGCATCTGATGGATTATTCTGGGCTATATGCTTTGCATATGAATAAGCTTATCAATGAGAAGCATATGTTAATCATCCATTATGATACTATGATATTGGATAAAGAATGGTTAAAAAAGATTGAAAAAGCTGTGCGCAAGGATTCAGTTGTATTCTGTGACAGGCCAGTGGATCGTGATATTACCTCAGAGGTATCGCTTTGGGTATACAAGAATATTGATAAAGCTTTCTTAAGATTTAAAGGCAAAAGTTTTCTTGATTGCATCAAGCAGAATAATGTATCTAATATGGTGCTTACAAGCCAATTTGCATGCAGTGCAGATACATTTAGCACTTTGATGGAATTTATGCTGCCTTTGTATGGATGTTTGGATGAATTACAGATGATTGGCTTTAAATTTGCTCACTTGCTGGAAAGGTCTCTCGGATTGTTTTTCTCAGCCCAAGGCTATGTTAAAGTGCCTGTAATTAGGGATAGTCAATCCACAAAGTATAGGAACGGCAGAAGAATCAAGCTTGATTTCCCTGTCTTGACAAGATGTATTAAGGATAATGCATCCGCTTTCTCAGAAGTATTGTAATCTATTTCTCAATATACTCTTGTTGTATGCGTTTTGCTTCGTTAAATATGCTTAAAAAAATCTCTTCAACAAAGCTTTCTTCGAGCCCGTTTTCCCTAGCAACTTTTTTAAGCCTGTCCATGATCTGGATTTCCCTTTTTTCATCAAAAACTGGTATATTCTTTTCTTTTTTATAGTTGCCTATCTCTGGCATCAGACTCATTCTCTCCGCTAATGCTGTGATTATAACCATATCTATCCTATCTATATGTTTTCTAATCTTTTTTATATAATCTTCGTTGACCATGTGAATAATGAAATGTAAGAACTATTTAAAGATTATGCTTTTGGAGGATTTTCCTTTATAACTGGAGATTGGCACAAGTTTCTTAGATGTTCAAGATACTCGTTCTTTGTTTCAGCATCTTTTAGACCGAAATAAGTTATTGTCTTTAGGTATTCGATTGGACTGCCTATGTCACATCTTTTTCCTTTAAGTGCCATATGCAGCAGATTTGCAGTTGCAGAAAGCTCTTTAGTGACATTAGTGACAACATGTGTGTCATCACCAAGGAAATACTTCTGTTTGTTTAGGACCTCAAATATTGTTGGGCCAAATATATATCTGCCAGAGGAGTAGATATGCAGATTTGTCTCATGAAACTTGTCAATAAGTTCTTGCAGCGGGTTACCCTCAATAATTATGTCTGATAATGCTACTATAAATGCTTCGCCTTTGAGCTTGCTTTGTAATTGATATATCTCGTACATCCATCCTTTTGGTTCTGGTTGGCTGATAAAATGTAGTGTGCAAGGTTTGTTAGCTAATCTAAGTTTCTGAATTGTGTCACGATGGCCAAAATTCTCAGTCAGGTGCTCCAATTTGATGTCATGCTTAAAATAATCCTTAACTCCTTTTAGATATCTACCAGTGATGTAAATCTCAGTGATCCCAGCATTTGTTAGCTCTTTAATCTGGTAATCAATTGCTGGTTTATTTATGATTGGAAGCATAACCTTGTTTGAAACCTTAGTATATGGGAACATACGGGAGCCTAGACCCGCTGATGGTATGACTCCTATTTTTATCTTTGCCATTTAGTTAAATTCAATATTAATACTATATAAATGTTTTGAAGTCAAATAAGCGATTATTTTAAAGCTAAAAATCCTATAATCCACTGGATCAACTGCCTTGTCTATACGTTCTAAACCAAGAAATAAACTCTTTTACTCCTTCTTCAATCTTTACTTTTGGGTCAAACCCTAGCATTCTCTTTGCTTTTGAGATATCTGCAAAGGTTTCAGGGACATCGCCAGGTTGAATCGGAAGAAGCTCTTTTTCAGCTGTTATGCCTAATTCTTTCTCAATCAAGCTTATAAAATAATTTAGTTCCACTGTATTTGAATTACCTAGGTTAAATATCTCGTATGGTAGTGATTTGTCTATCGCTGCAAGTACACCTGCAACAATGTCTGAAACGAAGGTAAAGTCTCTTTTCATGTTTCCATGGTTGTAAACCTTGATCTTCTTTCCTTTAAGTATCTGTGTTGCAAATAGATACGCTGCCATATCTGGCCTTCCCCATGGTCCGTATACAGTAAAAAACCTTAAACCTGTGCAGTTAAGGCCAAAAAGATGATGATAAGTGTGTGCTATCAGCTCATTGTATCTTTTTGTTGCAGCATAGGCTGAGATTGGGCTGTCAACTGGATCAGTCTCTGAGAAGGGTATCTTCTTGTTACCTCCATATACACTTGATGAAGAGGCAAAGACAAAATCCTTGATCTGATACTTTCTGCATAGTTCCAGAAGATTTAGTGTACCTATATTGTTGGATTTTTCATAAGCAAAGGGGTTTTCGAGTGAATACCTTACACCTGCTTGTGCAGCCAAGTGGCATACCTTGGTGAATTTATTTTCTAGAAATATCTTTTCCATGGCTGAATAATCTGAGATATCTGCTTTGATAACTGTCAATCCTGGATCATCATTAATCTTGCTTATCCTATCTTCTTTGATCTTAGGATCATAGTAATTATTGAAATTGTCAACGATAATTACCTTATCCCCTCTTTCAAGCAGTGCTTTTGCTACATGAAAACCTATGAACCCTGCCCCACCTGTCAATAATATGTCAACCATGGTATACAAATACCTTAGAATAATATCAGGTAAATAAACCTTTTGGACTTTTCTTTTATAAACTGTTGTATGATTGATAATATATTTTTAAGAAACGTATAGTTTATATAGGATTAGGGTCAAGAAAAAGTTATGGTAAAGGTTCTGATAAAAAAGATAAAAGATAATGCAATCCTTCCGACTTATGCTCACACTGGGGATGCTGGTGTTGACTTGTATTCTACTGAAGATTATACACTTAAGCCAGGAGAAAGGACTTTGGTCTCTACTGGGATAAAGATTGCCTTGCCGATTGGTTTTGAGGCTCAGGTAAGGCCAAAATCAGGGTTAGCATTAAAGGCAGGGATCTCTGTCTGTAATACTCCAGGAACTGTTGATGCTGGATATAGGGGCGAGGTTGGAGTAATAGTCATAAATCATGGCAGTGAGGAATACAAGATTGAAGCAGGTTCAAAGATTGCTCAGATGGTGTTTACAACAGTTGAGCAGGCAGAGTTTGAAGAGGTTGAGGAGCTGGATGAGACTACTCGAAATGAAGGTGGTTTTGGCAGTACAGGTTTGAGGTGAATTAAGTTGGGAATAAGTTATAATACAGTGAAAAAGAACACAACGCTTGGTGACTTTGGGCTTACCGAAGAGGAAGCTCAGTTAGAAGAAGAGTAGTAACTTAGCAGTAGTTAATATACAAAGATTTATAAATCAAAACCTAATTCTTGGGTATATGAATAAACACGGAGTTGTTGATTTGGCAATAATCGTACTGGTTGTAGTATGTCTTGTATTTCTAGGATGGTTAGTAAATCTAGGTACAAGAGAGTGTTCTGGTAATAATGACTGTTCAAACGCTCAGTATTGCGGCGCTGATTTTTCATGCCATGATATTCCTATAATAGAGAAGGAAGTAAAGACAACCCAAGTTAGCCTTGTTGGGCCAGCATTTATCCTTGGCATTGCTGCTGTTGTTGTTGCAGTTATCCTAAGATGGGACAAGATTTCAGCAGGTTTTAAGAAGAAAGGCGGTAAGAAACCCGAGGTGTATTATGAGGGTGTTGACCAAATTAAAACCAATTTTTAATTTTCTGTTATAATCTTGTCAATCTCTTTATTAATCTGTTCAAAAACCTCTTCTTTTGTCTTAGAAGCGTCAATTATTACAATATTGTCTTCTAATTCATCTTTTAGCCTTAAGAAATTTTTTCTTAATTCTTTCATGAATTCCAGCTTTTCAAACTTCTCTTTTGCAGCGCCCCTTTTAGATATCCTTTTTAAGGCTATTTCAGGAGGTAGGTCAAGGATAAATGTGATATCAGGTGTCTTGAACTCGATATTTGCAGCTATCACTCTTTCTAAGGCTAAACCTTGAGTATGCTGAAAAGCGATTGTTGAGTAGTAATAACGGTCGCAGATGACAATTCCAGGGTAATCTTCAATCTCTGTTAGGTGTTCTTCCCTGTCTTTTGTGAATAATTCTAAGCACTTTTCTGCAGATGCTTTTGGGTCTTTTTCAGTCTTTAGTATCTCTTGTGCTTTCTTTCCAAACCTGCCGTTTGTGGGTTCTCTTGTTACCAAAACCTTGTTACCTTTGTCCTTTAGATAAGCCTCAAGGCGCCTTATCATCTCGCCTTTGCCAGAGCCGTCCAGGCCGTCAAATACTATAAATTTTTTCATCTTATCCTTCTGTAGGTTATAAAAGAGAACTTAACCTTTATCTTGTTTTTGATGTCCATGCCCTCATGATCTTCTTTATTTATCTCTTGCCACTCGTTTAGGTTAATCTCTGGGTAAAAGGTGTCTGCATCATAGTCATGGTATATCCTGGTAAGCTCGAAAGCATCTGCAATCTTCATGCCTAGCTTATAGATTGTTGCACCACCGATAATAAATGCTTGATCTACGCCTTTTGCTTTAACATAGTCTATTGCTTTGAAAAAGTCATTAAATAAGGTTGCACCTTCTGCTTTATAGTTTGGATCTAATGTACAAACGATATTTTCTCTTCCTGGAAGAGGCCTTGCAAAATCAGGCAAGGAATCATAAGTTTTGTCACCCATGATACAGGGGTGTCCCATTGTTTTTTCCTTGAAATGCTGAAAATCTTCTTTAATATGCCAGGGGATATCATTATTCTTTCCAATGGCTTGGTTTTGGGCTATTGCAACAATCACTACTATGTCTGTCATATTTTACCTCACACTGCTATCTCGAATTTTATCCTTGGATGGTGTTCGTAACCTTCAACTTCTGAGTCAGTGTATTTCCATTCAAAGATTGAAGTAAAGTTGTTTGTCTTGATTTTTGGGAGCTTTTTTGGCTCTCTTGAAATCTGTTCTCTTAACCCATCAACATGGTTCTTGTATATATGTGCATCGCCTAGAAAGCCTACTAGTTTTCCTTCTTTAAGTCCTGTTTCTTTTGCCAATATATGCAGTAATAGTCCATATGAAGCTATGTTGAATGGTAGCCCTAGAGCAACATCTACTGAGCGCTGGTTCCACATAAGGTTAAGTTTTCCGTCTAAAACAGTTACCTGGTAGCCATAGTGGCAGAAAGGCGGGATAACCTTGTCAATATCCATAGGGTTCCATGCTAAAACTAGCATCTGTCTATCATCAGGGTTGGTTTTCAATAGGTCTACTATCCTTTTTACTTGGTCAATACCTTTGCCTGTGTAATCAGTCTTATAATCCTTGTATTGTGCTCCAAAATGTCTCCATTGCCAGCCATAGATCGGTCCAAGGTCACGTTCTTCAAGCATCATCTTTTTTGTTTTTTCATCATGCGCATAAGGGACTATCTTTGGGCTGCACCATTCGTCCCATATGTGGTTATCCCTATCTTGTAGCCATCTTTTGTCTGATATGCCTTTGACAAAGAATTCTAGTTCTGAAGCGACTAGTCTTAACGGAACTGATTTGGTTGTAAGCAAAGGAAATCCCTCTTCCATATTATGCTCAAACATTTCACCAGCTATAGCTATAGTTCCTACTCCTGTCCTATCTTGTTTTGCTACTCCTGTCTCTAGAATCTTCTTTACAATGTTTAAGTATGCTTGCATTTTACCCCTGATAAAATAAAACCGATTAGTTTATATATTTTTTTATAATCAATCGCTATATGCTGATAGGACTTACAGGAACAATGGCTTCTGGCAAGGGGACAGTAGCTGAATACCTGAAAAATAAAGGTTTTGAAGGGTATGTATTTTCTGATGTTATCAAAGAAGAGGCAAGGAAGCGCGGGCTCGAGATTACTAGAGAGAACCTGCAGAAAACCGGAGATGCGCTTAGAAAAGAGCATAAGAATGAAGGGATTCTTGCAAAAAAATTGCTTTTAAAGATCAAATCAGACAAAGCGTTTGTAGATGGTGCAAGAAATGCTGACGAGATACATGAATTAAGAAAAAGAAAAGATTTTGTGCTTATAGCTGTTGATGCTCCTCAAAAGGTAAGGTTTGAAAGGCTTAAGTCAAGGGGAAGGTCTGGTGATCCAAAAACATTTGAAGACTTTAAGAAATTAGATGACCTTGAGAATAAAAAATTGGGCGGGGGCCAGGAGATCAACAAGTGCATGGCACTTGCGGATCATAAGATAGAAAATACTGGTGATGTAAAAGAACTTATAGCAAAAATAGAAAAAATATTATCTCTTCTTGAATAATTTCTCAGCTGCTTTTCTTTCCTCGAACAGCTCTTTTATGCTTTCATAGACTTTTGCTTTGTTTGCGTCATTTAGCTTATTGTATTCTTGAAGAAGCTCTAGGTAGATTTCCTGAGCCATCTTAAAGTCAAACCTGATAAGCGCTGACCTTGAATCAAATATCCTGTCTTCCATGTATTTTACTGGATCTGTAATCTTGCCTTTCTTTGGATATACTTCAATCTCCA
>JAHJBD010000046.1 GCA_018813725.1 Nanobdellota archaeon
AAATATTAAAAAAGATATTATTAATAATAGTATAAACCAGAAACATGCCAAAAATACAGAAATTACCGTCAGGACAGCTGGTAATAACAATACCAAAAGTATTAGCAGACTATGAACATCTTGAAAAAGGTATGAATATTGAATTCAAGAAACATAAGGATGGCATTATCTTAGAGGTGGAAAGATAATGGCAAACATTTTCTTTGACATAGGTATAATAATAATAATCGCCACCCTATTTGCCTACATCGCAAGCCTCCTAAAACAGCCACTTATCCCTGCTTATGTTATTACTGGCCTGATCATCGGCCCTTTGATGCATATCATCACAGACACCCAGAATGTAATCTTACTCGCAGAGATTGGCATCGCCTTCCTATTGTTCATCGTAGGATTAGAGATTGACCTAAAAAAATTAAAAGATGTCGGCCTTGTAGCGCCTTTAGGCGGTAGTATCCAGATAATTGTGCTGTTCAGCTTTGGGTTTATGGTAGCCTCATTCCTCAAGTTCAAGCTCATCGAAGCGACATACATGGGTATAATCATCGCTTTTTCATCAACAATGATCGTACTTAAGCTCTTGTCAGACAAAAGAGAGCTTGACACGCTTCATGGCAGGATAGTTGTAGGCTGGCTCCTTACTGAAGATTTCTTCGCTATACTTGCATTATCCATACTTCCAACATTAGCATATTTCAACATATTGACATTTTCATTCTCATTGCTAAAAGCATTGGGCTTAATCGCTATCGCATTACTGCTCAGCAAGTTCGTCTTTCCAAAAATATTCAAGTTTGCAGCAAAGTCTCAGGAACTCTTGTTCCTTCTATCAATATCAATATGCTTCCTTTTTGCCATGGCCTTCAGCTATATAGGATTCTCAATAATAATCGGCGCATTCATCGCCGGAGTAACGCTGGCAAACCTGCCATACAATCTCGAGATAATAAGCAAGGTCAAATCGCTTAAAGACTTCTTTGCCATAATCTTCTTTGTATCTTTGGGTATGGAACTGGTATTAGGTTTCACAAACTCGATAAAAGTACCGTTGATAATCTTTTTCTTGTTCGTCGTATGTGTGAAGCCATTTATTACAATGTTCCTGACATCATTTTTCGGCTTTCGGAAAAGGACAGCTTTCATGACAGGAATATCCTTAAACCAGATCAGCGAATTCTCTCTTATCATAGTATCACAAGGCCTTTTCCTCGGCCAGATAAACAAGAACATCTTCACACTGACCGTGCTTCTTGCCATTGGCACAATAACCATAACTTCCTATACTATACAATATGACGAATGGATATACAGCCTGTTCAAAAAACGCCTTAAGATATTTGACAAGTTTGGAGAATCCTCTGGCCTTGAATACACACCAAGAAGACAGGTTAATGTGATCTTATGCGGCCACAACAGGATAGGCTACAGTATCGCAAAAACAATGCATAAGCTGCATAAAGGCCTTTTTGTTGTTGACTTCAATCCAGAGATAGTCAAGATGATGATAAACAAGAAGATACCCTGCCTTTATGGGGACATAGGCGACCTAGAAGTTATCGAGCGCCTGCCTCTTAAGGGAGCGCAGCTTCTTATCTCTACTGTGCCAAATGCAAAAGATAACCTACTTTTGCTAAAAGAAGTTAAAGAGAGGAACAAATCTTTGATAGTATATGTTACAGCAAACCAGATTGAAGAAGCGCTTACACTTTACAATGCTGGCGCAGACTATGTCATACTGCCGCATTTCCTAGGCGGAGAACACGTTTCATTGCTTATAGAGGATTTTTCAAAAAATATCGGAAACATTATTGCCACAAAGCTCAAGCACATAAAAGAGCTAAAAAACAGGCAGGAGATGGGCCATGAACACCCAAAGCATCATTAAACAAAAAGCAAAAGCTCTTGAACCTACTGTGAGGGTAGGCAAAGCCGGATTGACAGAAAAACTTATTCAAGAGATAATTAGCCAACTGAAGAAAAAAAAGACCATCAAGGTCAAGCTTGTGAAAGGCGCTTTAGAAGGCTCTGACAAGAAGAAGCTTGCAAAAGAGCTGGCAGAAAAAACAGGCGCAGAGTTGATCGACCAAGTAGGGTTTGTTGTGGTACTAAACAAAAAGACTTAAAAATTACCTGATCAATTGAACATAAAAAGAGGCTCAGATGTTAACAGAAGAAGACCTAGAAAAGTATGGATTTGAACCAGAGTATGGTGAAGAGAACCGTAAAGTCAAAGGTACATTCACCCACTGGCCAAAACCTTACAACAGGAAAAGGATATACGTAGAAGGTTATAATATCAGCGTCGAAGAGCCATATTTCTGGGTACTGCAGTATCTTAGGTACATGGTCGGCTACCCTGACATCATCAAGATCACAGACATCTTTGCAGCAGCTGAAAATTCAGCCTTCTTTGGCGCTTCACAGCAGCGTTTAGGTGTTCAGCAGGACAAGGTCAGCCAATATCTTGCAACAGTAGGAAAGATGGTCAAAGAGCTTTTCCAATTGGTAAGGGAACTAAGGATTCTCGACGAACGTCTTGACTACTACGTCGATTCCCTTAATCCTGCCAGTAAAAGCATGGAAAGCGCTGAGATAACCCTTAAAGGGATATGGGTAGACATGGTAGAGCAAGGAGCAAAAAACCCTGCATCTGTCTATGGTATGGCAAGAGAAGTACAATTCACAACTCTCCCAGACCTGTTCTTTTCAACCCATCCTCTGAAACAAGAAGATGTTGACGTTACAGTTGAAAAAGAAAGGGGGCAGTTCAACAGAAAAGTAAGAGAAGTGCTGAAAAGGAAATTAAGGTCATTCCTCACATGGAAAGAGCACACCTTTGAAGAGATGAAGACAAGAAGAGTATTCACACTTAAATATCTAAGACAGCATTATGAGATAATCAGGATGTATATGGCCTGGGTCAAGCCATACCTAAAGAATGTACAAAGGCTCCAGATGGACCAGGAAAAGATGGACTCTGCAGACATAATCTCCTTTTTCGAAACATCTATGATGGAGATAGAGATACTTTGCCACAAGCCTGCAAAGAACGGCATCCACCCAGTAGTATCAATACATTATCTTTTCAGAACCAGGCCGGAGATGAACTATCAGCAGGAAGGCTATCAAAGGGGCCCTATCCATGTGGGCCGCGTGCAGATGAACTTCAGGTCTTATGGCTGGACCAAAGAACAGATCCAGAATTATCAGGCTATGAAGACAGAAGAAGACTTCAAGCTTCTGGGAGTTGTTGACACATCAGTGCAAGCAGCATTGGACGCATTAGGTGACGAACTGATGGATTACCTTATCCAGGCCGGCGACCAAAGCGTCAAGAAAAAAACAAAAAGCACAAAATCCCCTGCACTTTCCCCTAAGCAGGTTCCCAAAGTTACCATCATGAACAGTTTCAAACAGATATTCAAATCAAACAAGCCGGCAAAAAAAGAAGGCAAAAAATTGACTAGTGAACAGGCCTGGCAGCTTGAAGGAGCAAGAAAAGCTGCTGAAAAGACTGCAACAGCATCGATAGGCACGATATACGAGCATTTTAAGAAGCATCACGGCTTGATGAGTTGGTAAAAATGCAATTCTACAGCGGACACCCAATGGCTGATCGTTTCCATACAGAGGAATCTGACAATTACAGTGAAAACTTTGGTAAGGAACAGGACTTAGGCGTTGGAAATATTGGAATGTCAGTTCCTATGGGAATCTCAGCTTCAAATGTTTCTGGCATCTACTCAAAGATAAGGATGGGCGCTGGAAACCTTGAACTTGGTTTTCCTGGAGTCTTCACAGGTAATAGGAATGCTCATACTCCTGGAATGTATGGTGAAGACCAAAGACAAGCTATCAGAGAGATAGCAGAGATCAACGAGGTCAAGCTTACCACGCACTCAGCTTACGGTATCATGGGCATGATGGGCCAGGATCAAAGGGGCAATTTCTCTGTAAGCGGCTCAGCTGATAATGTAAGAGAGATCCAGCGTGCGATAGACTTCGCAGCAGACACTGCAGGCGGCGGCAGCGTGGTCATACACTCTGGAGAATTTGACAGGCCTTTCACTGACATGTTCCTTGATGATGAAACACACGGCCGTAAGCATAACCTTTCAAGAGAAGGAGGAAAAGGAAGGATGCTTTTCATGCAAAAGCACGGAGCAGAAGGTGATGCAGGATTTATACTATTAGACGACAGGACAAGCCAAAAGCTTGAGACAGTGCAAAAAGACAGGTTTGTAGCATATCCGGTCTGGTTGACTTCTAAAGAAGACCAATGGGGGGTTGACACTGAAGGAAACAGGGTCAGGATCAGACAAGGTGACTATATTGATTACCAGGGGAGGAAGATCAAAGATCAAGACATCTATGATCCGACAAAAGGCCGAGTTCCAGAGTATGACCAAGCCACAAAAAGGTTTAGGGTCAAGACACAAGATTTTGACTATTTTAAGGGAGAAGCAGACAGATACAACGAGTGGCTTATGAAAAACTGGAAGTATAAATATCCTGAGATGTCTGAACAACAGTTCAAGGATAAATGGTATTATCTGAAGAAATATCCAGAAGAAGCATACCTTCACGCAACACTTGAGACTAACGAAGGCCACAGCAGAGGATGGGCACTGCAATATGGAGCAGACACACAGGAGCATCAGAAAGCGATTGAGAAGCTAAAAGAGACAAGAGGCTACTATGAAAAATTAAAAGAGAATATGCCTAAAGATGAACTCTGGAAGATATTCAAGCAAGACTCAAGGCTGACCCAGAGATTTGGGCCTGACATGGTTCCGCCTGAATCAGTAGACCCAGTAGACTATATCAATCAGCTGATAAAGTCAGAAGAGACCAGGCTTGAGTTCTCAAGGCAAGCTTCAACTTCACAAGAGCAGCAGGCTGCAGACACAGCTGAGACAAAAGAGCACATTGTAACCCCTATCAAAAGGCTTGAGAAGCACGGTGCTGTACTTTATGCTATCGCAGCAACAAGAGCGCTTCAAAAGACAAAAGATCCAAACAACCCTCTTGTGCTGACCATAGAAAACCTTTTCCCAGATAAGTTCGGCGGCCACCCTGAAGAACTGATGTGGCTTGTCAAGAAGACAAGAGAAAAATTTGCAGAGATTATCACATCAGAAAAACACTGGATAGGAGGATCTGAAAAAGAGATCCCATATAAAGAACTAGGACAAGGCAAAAATCCATATTATGTTCCAGGAGTATCTAAAGAAGAAGCTACCAAATTGGCAGAAAAGCATATCAAGGTCACTCTTGATACAGGCCACCTTAACCTCTGGAGAAAATATTACCAGCACGACCCTTACAAGACTCTTGAACAGAATGATCAGGAATTCAACAAATGGTACCTTAACCAAGTTGAGAAACTGGCAAAAGGCAAATTTATAGGGAATGTCCATCTAACTGACAATTACGGATTTCAAGACGACCACATCTCACCAGGCCAGGGTAATGTTCCGATAAAAGAGACTATCAAGATATTAAGAAAATATGGTTATGATAAAGCAATCACAGTTGAGCCAGGAGCCGACGCATCCACTGACCTTTCAGACTTCCATGGTCTCATGAAGACATGGCGTTATTTAGGTTCACCTATATATGGGATGGGAGGAGGAGGAGGATCTGCCATGGGCGGTTTCAGGCCAACCTTTGGCCAGGTTCAATACAGCTACTTTGGCCAGAACCAACCTCCAAATTACACATTTGGCAGCTACGCTCCTTCCAACGACTGGACACTCTGGAGCCAGGTCCCTCTAGAATAAGCTTTTTATATATCAAACACTTTCTAACCTATATGGCACTAGATACTGCTGAACTATCCAAGTTAAGCCTAAAGGAACGGCTCAAGAGATTAAAGGAGATAGAAGAAGAAAGAAAAAAAGAGATAGCAGAAGCAGAGCAGCTGATTAAAGAGACACAGACAGAGATCAATGAAGAGCAGATCAGCAGCAAGATTGCCATACCAGATGCAAAAAAGATTGATATTGCTGCCTTGTTTGAAAAAGGGGAAGGTATTGAAGCCATAGCAAAAGAAGCGCCAAATGAATTTGAGAATGCTGTAAAATACCAAGTCATGCAGGATTATGAGACATTGGTATCAATGTATAACAGGGCTGATCCTGAAACACTTGCTAGATTGGACGAGATTGGAGAAAGGCTTGAGAAAGTTAGCTATCATGTAGAAAGTGAAGCTATAGCAAACAAGGTAGTTGCTTCAATAGCACTTG
>JAHJBD010000047.1 GCA_018813725.1 Nanobdellota archaeon
TGAGCTACTCTGTTCTTTGCAGCAAACTCATACCATGTCAGTGCTGAGCTCTCATGGACTGGATACACTATCCATTTAGCATGATCCTCTCCTGGTTTAATTCCTCTGTCATATACTCTGAAGTCTGCTCCGAACTTCAATGCTGTCTTTATCACATATCCTCTGTTCCTTATATCCTTGAAGACACAGTATCTTATCCAGAAATTAGGCTCTAATTTTCTTGCTTTGGTAATAAATTTATCAAGCTCTATTTTCCTGTTGCTTTCGCTTCTTATCTCTATCTTACCTTTCTGAGCAAGATATAATGCTTCAATAAGTGACAGCTGGACTTTGCCTTCTTTTATTATACCGTAGACTCCCTGATTATATAGCTCTCTTGAGGGGTCTGATGCTTCTGTAATGACTCTTTCATCCATCATCATGGCCTGGATTATCTCCTTCTTTGGAGCCTGCTCTGTTTCTGCAGATGGTTTGATTTTGGCTGATTTCTTTGTCTTTTTCTTTGCCATAAACCTCTTTTTATATAGGGTCATTTAAATAGTTTTTTATTGCTATATTGAAAACAAAGTCTAATAACCTTTTTAAATGACATTGTTTTCTTTTCCCATATATGCAACTAACATTCTTAGGCACCAGCTGTATGGTTCCTACCAAGGAGAGGAACGTGAGTTCAGTTTTCCTTAGCTACAAGGCTGAAGGCATATTGTTTGACTGTGGTGAAGGGACACAGAGACAGATGAACATAGCTGGCATAAAAAGGACCAAAGTTACTAAAATCTTCATAAGCCATTGGCATGGTGATCATGTTTCTGGAATATTAGGTCTTCTTCAGACAATGGGAAATGATGAAGCCCCTCCAAAAGTAGAGATATTCGGGCCAAAAGGCACAATGGAGCATATGAAAGGCCTGATGACAGCATGCGTGTTCGAAGCAAGAGTCAACCTTAAGGTGCATGAGCTTGACCCTAATATCATTGAGAAATGCATTGACACACCTGACTTTTATGTTGAGTGCGGTTATCTTAATCATACAACACTCTGCCTTGGATATTCATTTGTGGAAAAGGATCGCAGAAGGATAAAACTTGATGCCCTAAAGAAGCTTGGAGTCAAGGAAGGCCCTCACCTAAAGAAGCTTCAGGCAGGCAAATCAATTGAGTACAAAGGAAAGAAGATAGATGTAGATGATGTCACTTATTTGGTAAAAGGAAAGAAGATATCCTATCTTCTTGATTCAAGGCCGTGCAGCATGGCAGTAGAACTTGCTAAGAATGCTGATATCCTCATATGCGAGTGCGCTTATGCAGATGCTCTTTCTGACAAAGCAAGGAAATACAAGCATCTGACTGCAGGCGAAGCAGCTATGATAGCAAGAAACGCGGATGTGAAGAAGCTCTATCTTACCCACTTCTCCCAGAGGTATAAGGACACCCAGGAGATTCTTGAGGATGCCACAAACACATTCCCAGAATCAGTATGCGCAGAGGATTTCATGAAGATAACCCTTTGATTGCTTTATGATTCCAGATTCCACATCACCTTATCATCAAAACCATTTCATTAAGGCAAATTTTAAATAAAACCTATGCTTAACATGCTTTTAGAGGCCAAATAAACAAGTAAACCAAAAAAGAGATAATATGGCAAAGAAGATAGAGATTCCTACAGAAAAGATAGTAGCTTTCTTCAAACAGCTCCCTGACAAGATAGTCCCTTTTATCAAGTCTATTCCTGACAGGCTAAAGAACTTCCCAAAGACATTCCAGGCAGCTCCTACTGACGAGAAAGTAGCTTATTGTGTCATAGGTGCTGGCATGATATTGTTCCTGCTTGGCATAATTTTCTAGAAACCTGAGCATTTAAATATATGAATTCGAGATTCTTATGGGGATTTATATTGGAATCTTCCCTGTCTGGACAAGCCTTATTATCTCTTTTGCCATCCTCTTGCTGTCTGGCTCTCCTTTCTTCTTTATTATATTTTTCTTCAGCGCAATCTCATCAAGAGTCTCAAACTTGTCCTCTTTTTTCTCCACTCCAAAATATTCTTCAATTCTTCCATCAAGTGATTCTATGAGCTCAGCTACTGCAGCTTCTGGGTCAAGTATCTTGTCTGTATCAATAGCACCTATCACCACATCAGATGGCCTTTTCCTTGAATAAGGAAGCACTCCTGGTGTGTCTATCATCATGATATCATGGCTTATCCTTATCTTCTGTAGGCCTTTTGTGTATCCTGCAACAGGGCTTGTTGGAGCGCTCTTCTTGCCTTTCAGTATGTTTATCAGGGTTGATTTGCCTGTGTTTGGGAATCCAACAACTCCTACAACAACATCCTTTTTGCCTGACAGGGTTCTTATCCTCCTAAGAAGACTCAGTGTTCCAAGCCTATTCTTTGCGCTTATCCTCACAGAATTAGGGATCCTGATCTGTTTGTTCTTCTCTACAAGATCACACTTGTTTATCACATAAAGGAATCTCTTGCCAAATCTCTTTACCTTAGTCTCGACAAGCCTGTTTGTGCTCTCAGCGACTCTCCTTGCGTCTAATACTATAAGAACTATATCAGCGTGCCTTATCACATTGTCTACGATCTCTTCTGGATCTTTCATAATAATCCCTAAACAACGCTTCTTTATAATGGTTTTTAATGTTTCTGGAAACATTTAAATACAGAGAAGGCGCATTCTGGTTATGGAGCCAGATAAATCGTATTCTTCTGGAACTGATGCTAACCCAGATGATAATAGATTTAGGCATGATTCTATGCAGTTAATTCATTCTAGGGCTTTTCGGAGATCGCTCTACAAATCAAGGGTTGTCCA
>JAHJBD010000048.1 GCA_018813725.1 Nanobdellota archaeon
AACTATCTGGAATTTGTGTATTCATGAATCTATCTGCTATATATATGCCATAGTTTCATTTTCTACTTTACCAATAACTGTGAGATTATAGTTGCCAACCCCCTGTTGAACTGTTTGGTTTCTTTTACTTATTCCAACTCTATATTCTCCTTGGATGCTGGGAGCACTAACATCGAACTCATATGTATTATGTCCAATTTTTTTCAGTTCTACATCACTGTATTCGCTATCTGGTTCGATCCACATCAGAGTATAACTTTTAAATCCATGTCTTCCCATCTGGCTAATCGAAAACCATCCATTTTCATTATCTTTAATATTAATAGTCGTTTTTATGTCTCCATTTATCTTCACATAATTTATTTTGTCTTTTTCTAATTCTACTGAAGGATAATCATCCGGATCTAAACTTATCCTCTCAGGACTATATTCAGAACACTCACTTTCCTGACTAACAACTTCTCCATCCGGACAAACATGATTGTAGGAAGGAATAGTACAACCACTAACAAACAGAACAATTAAACTCAGGATAGCAAGAACCCTCATAACCATTTACCTCCATCAGAATTTATATATCTCAGTTGCCAAATATACTTTTTCTAGCGTCATAAGAACCTTTATATATTTCTTTACTCTTTGTAACTGGGGGATGAAATGACACTAACTGATTTTCACAAAAGCACAGAAAGTTTCTTCAAAAAAAGAAAAAAAGAAGCAACCCCAATTCTTGCAATTTCTTCATTTCTGTTAATCACTATTCTGCTTTAAATATTATTCTCATTTGCAGAGTATGGCTTTGATGTTTCCCTTATATCAAAACTATCCATAAATTCTATCTTTGAAAATTTCCTCTCACTTTTTGTCTCATTTGGAGTGATGTTTTTCCTTCCACTAGTGCTGTTGCTTTGGGCTGGCGGAAAAACAATGTTCAAATCCAAAGCATCATTTTCTCAAGTAGTTTACCTTTGGATGCTTTCATTCTCTGCTTTAGTTGCAATAATCCTAATCCTGTCTGCCATCAACATGATCTACAAGCCAGCAGCATTCCTAGCTTATCCACTGTTTATTACTCTTCTCTATCTTCTTGCTGTTTCAATCAAAATAGTCCATAATGTTAGCTATAAGAAGGCTGTTTTTCTTATCCTGTTCTCCAATGCAGCAGCTGGTTTTGTCAGACTTGCATTCTTCATGGCGTATGCAGTTTTATTTTTCAATCCTGATGGGATCTCTTACTCATTAAATCTCACAAACAACACTGATGGTACTCTAACAGCAACTTATGCTCTTATTTACAAAGATTCTGGAGATCCAAAAGAGACCTGTCATGTTACTTTGCCTCAGGGCTGGGTTCCTGCCAATGAAGAAATGAGAGAAAAAATCCAAGAGAAAATTGACCGGGACATTCCAACGTCGGATGCAGCTTTTTACAAAAGCGATGATGAGTTCCTGTTCTTTGTTTATGGGCTTCCGCAGGGAGGCCATAGTATAAATCCTAAATTAACATGCAATATAAATTCTGGAAGTGACTACTGGATTGAGAAAGGATTTGATTTTGATAATCAAACTTATTCTTCTCAGCACATATCAATTAATGAAACCCTTCTTGAAATGTGTGATCTTTCTGCTACCAATACTAAAAAAACCGAATTAAGGCACAATCTCGGTGCAAGCTTTATCGGAAATGATCTTGGTTTTGAAGCAGTCTATCAATCTCCAGTCGGAGAAGACCAAGACCTGACTTATATTATCAACAACATTAGATGCTATACTGGATCTGGGGGATGAATTAAATGACAGTAAAGTTTAAGGACTTTTTCAAGTCAAAGGCAGAAGGAAGTAGGACTGATTTTCAAAGAAGACAACCAATTACAGAAAATTGCTCTAGTTTATGGAATAAGTTAAAACACTTAGCTGCAACTGCAGCTGTCGCATTTTCTCTTTCTACAGGATGCTCTTCTGAGCCAGATCCACCCCTACCAAATACCTTAGTAACAAGGTCAGCTGTTACTGATAGTGATGGATATGTTTCTTTTGACATCAGAGGAAATGTCTTTGAATTAAATGCCCAGGATCCAGGAACAGGAGAAGGCATCTCTGATCTGACAGTTGTCATCTCAGCAAAAAATGAAGGCGGCATCTACCATGTTTCAGATCCAACAAATCATTATCAGACAAAGCTT
>JAHJBD010000049.1 GCA_018813725.1 Nanobdellota archaeon
CTAATTTTATAGACGAGAAAGTATATAAATGTTTCTATCTCTCGACGAGAGAAAAAAATAGAGAATCAGTAATTGTCGGACAGCCTCTTTAGGTTGGGGATAGGCGAGCATATAAATAATTGGAAAGTTTTAGTTATTTTCTTGCGATAACTATCGAGAGGCTGACGTCTTCAATCACCATACCATCTTTAAAGACTAAATCTCCCAATTCACTACCAGAAGGAAATTCACCAGAAGCAAGAGTACCGTTCCAATTGGCAAAATAGTTATTTGGTATAGGGTGACTTTGATTGCCCTCAACCTGCACAGTAGCTGCAGCATTTAGCGATTGGACATCATGAAACCCTGCCTCCCTAAGGTCCCCCACTAGCTTATTATGCCAAAATCCATCAATGTCAACAACATATGATTTATCTGGACTTCCTTCGGGATAAACATGAGCCTTTCTTGGGATATTAAAACCATCACACTCAAATTCCACTTCACACCTATCATGCATCAACATTGCTTTAACTGCATTGCACTCAGCTAATCTTTCTTTGTAATGGAAAAAAAAACCACCTGGTTCTAAAAAACCATAAGCTCTCCTGGCAATCGTAGATGTATCAGGGATCCAGTCAGCATCTTTAGCATAGGCAACGCCAAATAACGTTCTGTTAAATACCGCAGTAACATCCCGAAAATCCCCTTTTACATATCTGATTGGTGCCACATCAGATTTAACAAATTGAGGATATTCAATCACTGTCAGATTTTGGGTTAAATGCGCAGGCAGATCCATCCTGGCCTTACCTTCTCCACTGGCAAATTCAAGAACTGGTCTATCATAATCATTAGGTATATACTGAGCCAGAAAATCACAAATAGCCTGCCTAACCCCGTTCCTTGTAGAAGCTCTACGCCTCTCTGACTCCTCTTCATCAACAAGCCAATTTAGTAGTAAGCTATCGTCCAGCATCTTGCCTCAATTTATCTATTGTTTCCAATATTGTCCTCTCAGATACACAATCATACAATGATATGACCTTAGGGTTAATACCCATCTCAGTCAGGTTCTTTCTTGTTGTTCCGCCAAAATTCCCTCTCTGATTTGCCGGATTAGTCTCAGTGGGCTTTCCACCGCCAAATTCAAAAATAGCCTGATTGCCTTCCAATTGGGATAATTCCTTCATGATTGTCCTCATCCCATACAGCCATCTTACAGGGCTGTCAATCTGATGTATAAGATTAATTCTGATATCACTGCCATCCTGCGCATACAATTGTCCTGTACAATTAGACACCACATTCCTTTGGAAAGGTAAGAACTCATAACTGCTTACAACCGGTGCAAACTTTCTTCTTGCCGGTGTCATTAAAGAAGTATGAAAAGCTGCTTCAGTTGGTAAAGGAATTACCATTAAGCTTACACCTGCTCCCTTAAGGGTAGCATGCAAGTATTCGATAGCAGCATCAACATCTTTTACAGCGCCACCTACAACTGTGGCAGATCGCTTACCGCCAATATTACAATTAGACTGTTCTAGCCCAAATTGTGCACACACATCATCTAATGTTGCAGCCTCAACATTTAGCAGCAATTGTCTGCCAGCATCATAACCCGGCTGATTAATGACCTCAGTCATTGCAATTGCTCTTTTTTGAACAATAGATAAAACCCTTTCATAATCCAGTACACCTGCAGAATATAGCGCAAAATACTCCCCTAATGACGCTCCGGCAGCTACTGCAAAATCAAATTCTTCACCTAGGCTTTGCTTATACAACGCTTTAAAAACCTCATAACAAGCTATTGAATGCACCAAAACAGCTGGCTGGGTAACCAAAGTCTTGTCCAATGATTCTTTAGGGCCATTGAAACATATCCCCATAAGATCAAACCCCAATATTTCATTCGCTTTTTGATAGATTTTCCCAGTGATATCATTGATTACTTGATTCTTGCTTGACACCAGATCAGAACCCATCCCTACGTACTGAGCACTTTGTCCTGGCGCTATAATTGCATTAGGTTTCATTCATATCCCCCCATTTGAAATAATACAGTGAAATTTAAAAAGATTCAGTTATTAGAGTAGGAATATGCAAATCCAAGGTATTAACTACAAAACAGTTTGGATGGAAGGAAATAAGGTAAGGATGATAGATCAACCTCTTCTTCCTCACAAGTTTGAGATCCATGAATGCAAAGATTATAAGGAGACAGCAGAAGCAATAAGCACAATGGTAGTAAGGGGCGCAGGTGCGATAGGCGCAACAGCAGGTTATGCCATGGCCCAGGCGTTTCTTGCAGATGAAAACATTGAAGAAGCAGCCAGATACATACAAAATACAAGACCAACAGCACAAAACCTGTTCTATGCAGTAAACAAGGTACTGAAAGCAAAAAATAAAGAAGAAGCAGTCAAGATTGCAGAACAGATAGCAAATGAAGATTCAGAAGCATGCAAACAGATTGGAATCAATGGTGAACCTATCATCAAAGACAATTTCAAGATACTCACACACTGCAATGCAGGCTGGCTAGGTTTTGTTGATTGGGGTTCTGCCTTGAGCCCGATATATCAAGCAAGGAGAAACAACAAAAACCTATTTGTCTATGTGGACGAGACAAGGCCAAGGCTTCAAGGAGCAAGGCTTACAGCATGGGAACTGAAGAACGAAAATATACCACATGCACTTATCGCTGACAACGCAGCAGGGTATTACATGAGAAAAGGAGATGTTGACATGGTGATAGTCGGCGCAGACAGGATAGCAGCTAACGGCGATGTGGCAAATAAGATTGGAAAATATGAAAAAGCAGTTGTAGCAAAGGAAAATAACATCCCATTCTATATAGCAGCACCAACCTCAACTATTGACTTTGACTGCGTATCAGGTGAAGATATTCCGATTGAAGAAAGAGATCAAGAAGAGGTATTATTTGTGCAAGGAGCGGATGACAAAGGGCAATTACAAAAAGTCAAGATTTCTTATTCAAAGGCTAAAAACCCAGCCTTTGACATAACCCCAGCAAAGTACATAACTGGTATAATAACTGAAAAAGGCATCTGCAAACCAGAAGAACTGATAAAATGGAAGAATATGTAGGCACTAAGTTTAAGACTATTTTCTTGCAAAGAGAGATCCCTGTTATTGATAATAGCAACAAGATTATTAGCATAGCCAAAAGATTATCCAAATACTTCCCTAACAATGCAGGCAATATCAGCATAAGGACCAAGCAAGGTTTTATTATTACAGCAACAGGCTCTGATCTGACAAACTTAAAAGCAGATGATCTTGTAGAAGTCACCAACGTTAACATAAAACACAAGGAGATCGTTGTAAATGGAACAAAAGAACCATCATCAGAATCCTTCCTCCATAACGCAGTATACCAAGCCAGACCAGAAATAAATGCAATCATTCACGGCCATGGAACAATTAAAGGCAACATTCCTACAACAAGACATTTTCAACCTTACGGCTCAATAGAACTGATGAAAGAAGTACTTAACATACTTGAAAATAATAATATCATAATAATAAAGGACCACGGTTTCTTAAGCTTAGGCAAAACAATAGAAGATGCTACTCCTGACTTTTAGCACATGTCTCGCAAACCATAACACCATCTGACTCGACTAGCTTGTCAGAATACTCACCGCATTCATTACATACACCCTCATCTGCAGATTGCCTGTTAATTGGCTTGTTCTCTTCTTCCCGAAGCTCAAACTTCTCAACAAGAAGCTCAAAAAGTTGCGGCTCAATCTTAAGAACATCTTTAAGTGTCAGCAATCCCATCAACTGCCCATCATCTACAACAGGAAGATGCCTGATATTCAATTCTTTCATCTTATCTAGTGCCTCAAAGATATCCTTATCAGGCGTTATTGTATGAAGATCAGTCTCCATGACTTCAGCAACTTTCATATCAAGCGGATTTTTACCCTTGGCGATCACATTCCTGACAATGTCCTGCTCAGTAAGCAGTCCTACAAGATTATCATTGCCCTTTACCAAAATAGCTCCAACATGATGCTCTTCCATCTCTCGTGCGCAAACCTCTAAAGAATTTTCAGGAGAAACATAGATTGGCTGCTCAGTCATCGCATCGCCCACTTTGATTCCAGTCTTCATAGTAACCACCAAAATATCTGAGCCATACGCATATATAAAATTATTGGTAATAAAAAATATAGAAAATTAATAAAGATCAGTAATTGACCAGTATCTCAACATCTTTTCCAAAGATATTCTTAAGCTCTTCAAACATCTTTTCCTTGATAAATGTTCTTGGTGGTATCTTTGCACTGGCAATATGCTTTTCCATCTCTTCTATGGTGGTCCTCTTAGGAGAGCTTATTCCGCCATCTTCAGTCAACTTGGCCTTGCTTATCTCCTTATCTTCTTTATCGATATCGTGTATGATAAATGCAGTATCATCCAATAATAGCACTTCACCATACCTATTGCCGTGCTTAACCCTTATCTTTGCCCTGTTCAATTCTCTGCCACGTTTTCTTTGCATGTATTCTACCAAAAACTTGACAAGGATGCTTGAATCTTTCTTGACCTTCTCAACTTCCTGCTTTGTAAGTTTCTTATCATCATAATCCTTCTTTGCCTGTATTATATCGTTTAATATCCTAAGGAATTTTGCAGGAACTTTTCCTTGCGCAATAAGCTCATCCTCAAATATCTTGACAACCTCTGCATCAGCGATCTTTTCGATACCTTCCATCTTAAGCACATCCCTTATGATAGTGACTATAGAGTCATAGATATGCACCATATCCTCTTCTTCTTTCATCTTTTCGATCTGTGTGAACAGCCTTTTGATCCTTTTCAGGTATGTTTCAGCATCCTTAAGCAGCTGGTCTACCTCTTTTCCAGTCAAGTCTTTTTTTGTGCCATGCTCAATATCCTTTCTCACTTGGATATTCCTTCTTAGTATGTCGATAAACTTTGATTCAAGAAGTTTCTCTTTTTTTACAAATATATCATCCATAAGGTCTGCTGTTTCCTTTGGAGCAGGCGGCGCTATGCCATAAAGCATCAATGCAGCCTGTGATGGAGTAAGTATTGCATAATAAGTATCTTCCATACCGATATTCTTAAGTTCAGTCTGAACTCTCCTTACCATCTGTTCACCTGATGCCATGAACATGTCAATCGCCTCTGATGACGGCTTTATCTTACCCATGCGTAAGAGCTGCTTCCATGGCATAAATATTCCTCTGTCATAGAAAGGTACACCATCCCTAAGCAATGTGAATATTACTGGGTTAGCTTCTTTAAGCGAATCCCAGAAGTCAGTAAGGATATATACCTGGATGTTAATCTTATTCTTGACATTGGTTATCTCGCCAGCTTCAATACCCATACCTATTATTATTGCTCTAAGCTTGTCCTTTAGCTCAGCCCTGGTCATCCGTTTTACATCAGTATCATCTATTACTATCCATACATCAATATCAGATGTGGTTGTAGCTCTGCCCTGTACAAGGGATCCTGCAAGCACATAACTGACAATATACTTCTCAAACTTCTTAAGCACCATGTTCTTATGCACTTCAGCGATCTTAATAGCTTGTACCATGCCTGTATCATGAACAGGAGCTGACATTGCAACAAGAGAAAGAAGATCATACTTAGCATCATAACAGTTCTGCCACACCTCTGATAAGATAATCGTCCTTGGAAGTATATTTGGATCAATTTCCTTGGCAATAGTAGCAATGATTGCAGTAAGCTTATCCTTAAGCTCAGCTTTTGACATCTTTTTGGAATCAGAATCATCGACCAAGATCAATACCTCAATCTTATCAGGATCAACCTTTTCACCTTCTTTTGGCCTAGGAGGCGGAAGAAGTGAGATACCAACAATATATTTATCAAATTTCTCAAGAACATTCTTCTTAAATTTCTCAAGCTTAGCTTTTATCTGTTTAAGCTTTTCTTGCGCATCTTTTGGAAGGCTGTTTACATCAGGCAGTTTAGCCACAAGATCAGGCTTATCTGTTGCTGGAACTGCTGTAGGATTAGTTTGGACTACCTCTTTTTTAGATTTTTTCTTTGCCATGAATATGCCTCCTTAATCTAGACTATGTAGAATACATTTAAATCATTATTTATAAAGTTATTGTTTACTTGGCTTCTTTCTTTTCTTCCTTCTTTTGTCTAAGGAAGTAGCCCTTTGCTCCTTGTTCGCCAAAATCACCAGTTTTTATCCCACTATACATTGAATGCAACATTTGATGATCTTGTTGCATAAACCTCTCATCAAATACTTCATAACCTTTCTTTTCCACCTGCTTTTTAAGATGTGAGGCAACAACAACTGGATTATATTTTGATGATACAAGGTGCATGTAAGCCTGACCTTTTATTGCAGCTTTAGCCTGACCAACTCTACCTTTCAGACCATACAGTGTTTCTTTAAATTCTGACAGGGTACTCTCTTTATTACCTATATAGTTTTCAATAATCCCTTCAACTCCACCTGTTCGAGGATCTATGCCCATTATTGTATTGTATTCCCTAGCTAATGTCTGATATTTTGCCTCTGTATCTTCCATGCCTTCAACAGCTTTAGCAACAGATGGCCTTGCCTTCTTGAAGAATGCTTCAAACGCCTTTATCGCTGCTTTCTGAACATCAGTCTTATTTTTGCTAGCTATATGCTCATCATCAGCAAGCCCAGAAATCTTACCCAGTTCGTCTTGGAAAGTCTTATACCAGTCATCCATAGCTGGCTGCAATAATTGAGTTACCATGCTTGACAGCTTTTTCTTATCAGTGTACTTGTCATAGACCTTGAAAGAATCCGCAATCTCAGCATGCTTTTCTTCTCCAATTGCTGAAAAGAAATCATCAATACTATCCACTTTATCTTCTTTTTTTTTCTTATCGTCTGCCATATTAATTCATATCAATATAGATAATATAAATCTTTCTATATTCTCTTATATAAGTCAGATAAAGTTGAAAAATACAGTAAAACCCTCTCTTACAGCCTGGCTCAAAGCATATACGATAGGAAAACCTACAACTGACCCAATTGCGATAAACGGCTTTTTTAATACAACAAAAGACCAGATAATAAACAAAGCAAAGGAAATCAAGAGCACTACAGATAAGGCAAGTGAAGCCATCAACGCCACCTCGATATCACTTACAATCCCCCAAAATTGCGTCAATGTGGCATTAGCATGCACTATCAACAAAATTGCTATGAGTGCAAAACCAAGGACAAAATCAAATATGACCCTTTTATTGAACCCCACCTTACCTGTAGGTTCTGCTGGGTGCTCTATCTCTGTTATCCCTGGCTGGTTTTGATTTGCAACATTAGCATTATTTGATACTGTACTCGGTGCAGGTGGCAGAACAACATTATTACTCATATCATCACTACTTTCAGGCTTTTCCATAGAGCCAAACAAACCCAATAACTATATAAACTTTGTGAACAAAAATATTTATAAAGAGTATAGCAATACATATTTTTTGGTAGATGGGGGGAAAATGAACAATAAGAGTTTTTATAATGCAGAATCAATTATAGTGCTATTAAAATTTCAGGAAAATGAAAAATTGTCTGGCAAAGCGTCAGGCCCAGAGATTGAGAAAGAATCCAATAAGATCATAGAGTTGATCAACAGATGAAAACATTAGTCACAGGTGGTGCAGGATTTATAGGGTCACAAATTGTAGACATTTTGCTTAAAAACCATGATGTAGTAATTTTAGACAACCTGAGTTCAGGAAGATACATTAATGAAAAAGCCAAACTGATAAAAGCAGACATCAGGGATGACCTTGATAAGATTTTTGCAGAAGAAAAGCCAGAAATTGTTATCCACACTGCAGCGCAAGTACAATTAAGAGAATCCTTAAAAGACCCAATAAATGATGCACAGCATAATATTCTCGGAACAATAAATGTCCTAGAAGCATGCAGAAAGAATAATGTGAAGAAGATCATATATACAGCTACTGGTGGAGCAAGGTATGGACAGCCAGAGAAACTGCCTGTAAAAGAATCAGACCCAATAGCACCAACTTCACCCTACGGCATATCAAAACACACTGCAGAGCATTATGTATGGCTTTATGATGAGCTTTATGGTCTCAACAGCATTACATTCTGTTTTGGTAATGTGTACGGCCCAAGAGACACTCCAGAAAGCGGTAGAGTTATCCCTTCATTTATCACAAGAATTCTAGCAGGAAAACAGCCAGAAGTTTACGGTGACGGCAACCAGACCCGTGATTTCCTATATGTTAAGGATCTGGCTGAGTTTATCGCAAATTCAATTAACAAATCCCCTAAGCATAAGCTGTTTAACCTTGCTAACGGAGAGCAGGTTAGCGTTAACCAGATAATATCAATCTTGAGCAAGATCTCAGGCTCAAACATAAAGCCAGTTCACACCAAGGCCATAAAAGGTGAAGTAAGAGACATTCTTCTCGATACAACACTAGCCATAGAGGAACTTGGTTGGAACCCCCGATGCTCGATTGAACAAGGCCTAAAAGATACTTACGAGTGGTTTAAGAATGAATAAAGTGTGTGTAGTTGGACTGGGATATGTTGGATTACCACTGGCAGTCGCTTTTGCAAAACATTTCCAGACATTTGGCTATGACATTGACCAGGAAAAAGTGGACAAGCTGAAATCCGGTATAGATACTTCTAAACAGGTTGAACAAACCCTGCACCCAAACTTAACCTATTCCACAGACCCATCTGTGATAAGAGAGGCTAATTTTATAGTTGCTACAATGCCAACACCCATTGATGAAAGCCACAAGCCAGACCTTTCAGCAGTTAAAGCAGCATCAGAGATAGTAGCAAAAAACCTCAGCAAAGGTAGTATTGTTGTGTATGAAAGCACAGTATATCCTGGAGTAACAGAAGATATCTGCGTACCCATACTTGAAAAGCATTCAGGTTTAAGATGCGGAACAGACTTCAAGGTTGGTTACAGCCCAGAAAGAGTAAATCCAGGCGATAAGGAACATACAGTTGAGACAATCGTAAAAGTTGTATCTGGTATGGACCCAGAAACACTAGAAAAAGTGGCTCAGGTCTATGGCACAATCATTCAGGCTGGAGTGTACAAAGCAAAAGACATCAAGACTGCTGAAGCATCAAAGGTTATAGAGAATATTCAGCGGGACCTAAACATAGCACTTGTTAACGAACTTTCAATGATATTTAATAAGATGGGAGTAGATACTAATGATGTGCTTGATGCTGCTGGCACCAAATGGAATTTTCACAAATACAAGCCAGGCCTGGTTGGCGGACATTGTATAGGAGTTGACCCTTACTACCTAGCTCACAAAGCCCAGCAGCTTGGCCATTATCCAAAAATAATTCTTGCAGGCAGGGATATAAATGAATACATGTCTAAGCACGTTGCAGAACTCACCATTTCTGGGTTAAGCAAGGCTGGCAAAGTGCTGAAGGATAGCCAGGTTGTGATTATGGGCCTAACATTTAAAGAGAATGTAAACGATGCAAGAAATAGCAAAGCAAAAGACCTAATACGGCATCTTAAGAAATTCGGTATCAAGGTTATAGGTTCAGACCCGCTGCTTGAAAATCTCGATCAATTTGGCATTGAGAATCATGATTTTTCTGCTATTACTAATTGTGACGCAGTAATTATGCTAAGCCCGCATAAGGAATTTTCAGACATTACTTTAGACCAACTTAAGTCAAAGATGGATTTCCCAGTCTTGATTGATATCAAGTCAGTTTATGATAAAGATGAAGCTATCTTAAAAGGTTTCATCTACAAAAGATTATAGTTTAAGATATAAATGGTATTTCTCGAATATATATAAGCTTTGCAAGAACATTTCAATATCGCCATTACGCAGGCTAAGTAAAAAATGTAGGTTAGCATCAATATGCGAAAGCCTATTTACTGCCACATATAAGCTGACAGAGGTAAGGCTCCTCCTGAGATATCAGCTTATCCGAGCGAATAGCGAGACTTTCTAGTATGCCTATAACGCAAAAAGATTTATAAATAACATAACCTTGCTTTTTTAGGGGAAATGAAAATATTAATTACAGGCGGCGCTGGTTTCATCGGCAGCCAC